>JBEKNX010000146.1:0-9970 GCA_049522375.1 Acidimicrobiales bacterium
TTCGCCCGAGTCGTCAGGTCCCGCACTATCTCGTAGTACTGCGGCATCTGAGCTTCCGAGACAGGCACAGCCCGAGCGGCTTTGATGGCGATCGTGTCGGAGAACCAGTAAGAGCCGCCGACGAAAACGAGCCCGATGACCAAGCCGATGATCAGCCCCTGCTGGCCCCAGAAGGCGCCTATGCCAAGGCACAGGCCTCCCAGAAGGGCCAGGAGAATGGCAGTCTTGAAGTTGTTCCTGTTCATGGTCACCTCTGCTATGCCAGGGTACCGACTGGATCTGAGACGACGCTAAGCAGGCCTCTCGGTCAGTCGTAGTAGCCGGAATGGACGTACAGGCAGGGGACACCCTCGGCCCGGAACATCTCCACATTTCTCAGGTCGTCCTCGAGGCAGAGCTTGAGGTCGAAGCGGCGCCCGCGGATGTCCCTCAGCGCCTCCTGTTTGAAGTGCCGGGCCGGGCGGTAGTCGCCGTCCCGGCGCGTCACCAGCAGGTCCCAGCGCAAGTCGTGCCGCGCCAGCCAATCGATCGTAAGGGTGGCGATGCGGGCGGGCCGGGCGGTCAACAACACCACAGCCAGCCCGGGCGTCAACAACCCGAGGAGGGCGGCCACCTCGTCAACGAGGGGATCCTCGGCCGAGGCTGAGAAAAACGCCTCCCAGTCCGGGCGGCGCGCCTTTATGAAGTGCTGACGAGCGGCAGCGTTGGAGAGCACGCCATCGAGGTCGAACACCACCGCGGCGCCGTCTTTGGGCCCGTTGTGCCAGGTCCAGTAGGCGCGGCCGACCTCCTCGGTCGCGTCGAGCGCTTGCTTACCGGCTGGGGCCCGTTCCATGGCGTCAGAATAGGTGGGTGGCAGACGACCTGGTGCTCCCCCTGCCCGTGGGCGCCCGGGTACTCATATTCGCCAACCTCCACCTCTCTTCGACCGCCACCACGGCGTCCAGTGAGGCGGCCAACGAGGTGGCCCGGGCCATCGGCTATTGGAGCGGGCCAGGAGCCGTGGTACTGGCCGGCGGGTCCTTCGATTTCCCCGCCGAGCAGGCCGATGTGCCCGGCGCGCTCGACGCGCACCCTGGCTTACGCGACGCCCTACGAGACTTCGCCGCCGCCCCCGGGCGCAGGGTGGTGGTGCTCCCCGGCAAGCGCGATGCCTGGCTGGCGCACCCCGGTACGGGCGCGGCCGAGCTGCGCGCCCACATCGGAGCCGATGTGGCCCCGGCCGTGGTGGCCGAGCTGCTGACGGCCGGCGGCATGCGGAGAGCCCGCATCGAGCCCGGGGACGAGTTCCATGTTCCTGCGGCCGTTCCCGCCGGGCCTACCGAGGCGCCCGAGCCCGGCCATCAGCGTCTCGCCGACGTGTTCCCGGGGCTGTGGCGGGGCAGCACCAGCGGCTGGTTGGCTGGGCTCAACCAGCTCGACGACCCCAGTGCCGCCAGCCGTTTTGTCGCTTCGCGTCTTGTCTACCGCCAGTTGGGCCGCCGCGCCTGGTTGCTGGCCGTGCCCGTCCTCGTGGCTCTATTGTTGCGCCTCCCGGTGGCGCTGTTGCGACCTGCACGCAACGTTTCGGGCATCCTGCTGGCGACGGCGCTGGGCGCTGCGCTAGTCGAGTCAGTGCTCCTCATAGCCCTCGCCGTCGTTTCGCTACGTCAGATCTGGCTGGCTTTTTCGGGTCGCACCGGCGGGCCCCGCGACTTGAACGAGACGGCCCGGGCCGCCGGCCGGGAGCTGGTCAGCGCGGGCTGGGCCGGGTTGGTCACAGGCGCCACTTGTCGAGCCGAGCTGAGCCCGGTGGGCAGCGGGTTCTACGCCAATGCCGGTTGCTGCGGGGACGTCGTCAGCGAGTACCCGCCCCACGGTGCCGGCCTGGGCTTGCCATCCGCTTTCCTGGCTACCCGTCAACTGGCCTGGATGGAACTGGAAACGGGGAACGAACTGCACGCCCGCCTTCTCTACGGCCAGGTCCTGCTGCCGGGAGCGACCCTGGCCGAGCGGCTCTTGACCGGAGTGCCGGTGTTGCCGTGGCCGGTGGTCGTCGCCAGCTTCCCTCACGGGCGCTCCTGGCCGGCGGTCTCCGGACGCGTCGTACCTCACCGGCGTTCCCGGCGGCTGGCCGCGCTCGTCGTCGCCGCCGCCGGCTTCCTTTCGCTGGTGTCGGACTTGTCGGCGCCCGTCGCCCACCACCTCAACGTCCTGCGCCAGCTCCTGCCCCTGGCTGTGCCCCAAGCCGCCGGGGCCCTGGCCGCACTGGGTGGTCTGGCACTGCTCATGCTGGCCCGTGGGATCCGGCGTGGCCAGCGCCGGGCCTACCTCGTGTGCCAGGCCACTCTGGTCGCCGTCGCCATATTGCACCTGCTCAGAGCGGCCAGCGTCACCGGCGCGATCATGGCCCTGGCAGTGGCCGGCTTCCTGTGGCTTAGACGCGCCTCGTTCCGGGCCGGCAGCGACGTCCCTCCGGCGCGGCGGGCCCTCGCCCGCCTGGTCGGTCTTGGCGTGGCCGCAGTTGTGGCTGGGACCTTGGCTTTGGAAGGTACCTCGTGGGTCACCACAACAGTGCACCACCGTCGGTCGGCCCGGATCGGCTGGGTGCAAGCGTTCCAGGCCACCACTGAGCGCATGATCGGGGTGAAGCACGTCGCGCTACCGGACCGTCTCGACGATTTCTTCTCTCCCGCCATGTTCTCGGTTACGGCCGGCCTGGTCCTCGTGGCCGCCTGGATGTTGTTCCGCCCTGTGGTGGCCCGCTGGCCCCGCCATGGCAGCAACGGGGGCCTCGAGCGCGCCCGGGAGGTGGTGCGGCGTTACGGGGCGGGCACCCTCGATTACTTCACGCTCCGGTCCGACAAGCAGTTCTTTTTCTGGGGCGGGACGGTCGTGGCGTACGCCGTTTACAGCGGAGTCTGCCTGGTCTCGCCCGACCCTGTGGGCCCGCCGGCGGAGCGCGAGGGTGCTTGGCGGAGCTTCCGTGAGTTCGCCGACTCCCGAGGTTGGATCCTGGGCCTTCTCGGGGCGTCAGAGGACTGGTTGCCGATCTACCGGGCGACAGGTATGCACGACCTGTACGTGGGCGATGAGGCGGTCGTCCGCACCGGGCGTTTCTCGCTCGGAGGGGGCAAGTCCAAGGGTTTGCGCCAAGCGGTGAAGCGGGTGGCGCGCCACGGCTACACCATCAGCTTCCACGACCCGGCTCACATTGACCCGAGGCTGGCGCACGAATTGGAGGAGGTGATGACCAAGAGCCGCCGGGGCGGGGTCGAGCGCGGGTTTTCGATGACGCTGGGGCGTATATTCGACCCCCACGACATAGGGTTGCTCCTGGCCGTCGTCCACGGACCGATCGGAGAGGACCAGGTCGGTCCAGGGCCGGCGGTGGCCTTCTGTCAGTACGTGCCGGCACCGGCGATAGAAGGTTTCTCGCTCGACCTCATGCGGCGAGACAATGGGCAGCACCCCAACGGCCTCATCGATTTCGCCATCGTCGAGACGGTCCGCTACCTGGGCGAGCGGGGCTACAAGGGCCTCGGCTTGAATTTCGCCACTATGAGAGCGGTCCTGGCCGGAGAAGCGGGGGACGGCCTGCCCCAACGGGTGCAGGCGTGGTTGGTGCGCCGTATGGGCGGCTCGATGCAGATCGAGTCCTTGTGGCGGTTCAATGCCAAGTTCGACCCGGACTGGCAACCTCGTTATGCGGTCTACGACTCTCCCGAGCACGCCTTGCCGACGGCCCTCGCCGTAGCCAGGGCCGAGTCGATCTGGGAACTGCCCCTCATCGGTCGCTTCCTGGTCCCGTCAGCGCAACGCCAAGTGGAGGCGGCCGGCGCCGGGAAGGCGGCCAGCTAGTTATCAGAACTTCGCGCACTTGACGCCGCCGAGCGGCCCGTAGGCGGCCCCACCACGTAGGCTTCGGCGATGCATTGGTGGTCGGTACCTGGCCGTGCTGGTCGCGGGCCCGGCCGCCGGCCCGGTCGTCGAGGTGCGGCAGCGGCAATGACGGCGGCCGTGGCAGTGGCCTCTCTGAGCAGCTCGTCCGCGGCCGCACCGGGGACGGGGCCGGTCGCAGCCGTCAGCGGCGACGAGCAGGCGTTCGCGCTCGACCTGCTGCACCGGTTGGCACCGGGCCTCCCCAACCTGGTGCTGTCGCCGTCGAGCATTGCCACCCTGCTGGCCATGCTGGAGCCGGGGGCAGCCGGCCAAACGGAGGTGGGCATCGCGCAAGCCCTGGGCTCCGGGGGCATTTCGCCGCCACAACAGGCCCTGGCCTGGCACTCCCTGAACGGCACTTTGGCCCGCCAAGCCGGTCATGACCATGTCGTGCTCGACACGGCCAATGAACTGTGGCTCCAGACCGGGTTCCCCGTGCGCTCTTCCTACCTGGCTCTGCTGGGCAGGGACTTCGCCGCCGGGGTCAAAGAGCAGGACCTGGAAAAAGACCCCACCGGATCGGCCCGCGCCATCGACAGCTGGGTGGCCTCTCGCACCGCCGGCCACATAACCAACCTGCTCACACCGGCAGAACTCCAAAACGTAGTCACCGTGATGGTGGACGCGGTCTACATGAACGCTCCCTGGCAGACCCCGTTCAACCCCGCGTTGACTATCCCTGCGCCCTTCCATCTGTCCTCCGGGACCACCACCCAGGTCCCGATGATGTCGACTTCCCAGCCACTGGACGTGCCGGTGTCGGCCACGGCCACTCTGGACGCAGCCGAACTGCCCTACAAGGGCGACGACCTGTCGGCGGTCGTCCTCATGCCTCCGCTCGGGCAGCTGGGCGCGTTCGAGAGCCAACTGGGCCCTGCCTCCCTCACCGGGATCCTCTCCGGCCTGGCTCAGCAGCGAACCGATATCAAACTGCCGAAGTTCGAGCTCCAGACCTCTCTCCGGCTCAACCAGGTGCTGAGCGACATGGGGATGGGCCAGGCCTTCAGCTTGGAGGCCGACTTTGCCCCGCTTTCGCCCCGGCCGCTGGAGCTGTCGTTCGTAGTCCACGACGCTCAGATGAACGTGAGCGAAAAAGGCACGGAAGCCTCGGCCGCCACCGGAGGGGGGCTGACGCCCACCGCCATGCCGGCTCCTCCGCCGGTGACGATCGTCTTTGACCACCCGTTCGTCTTCCTGGTGCGGGACAAAGCCACCGGGACGGTCATCTTCGAGGCGCAGGTGAACGACCCGTCCTCAGCCCGGGTTGGGCCCGCCGCAGGTTAAGGCGTCCAGGGAAAAGCGATCGTATGGGCCAGTGAGAGGACTGGTGTGGAGACGCCGGCGAAGATCGTGAACGCCACGCATATGCCTAGGACGGCGCTCGTGGCCCCCGGCACCCGCAACCTGACCGTGGGCGGGGCTCGCAAAGCCAGGGCCGCGTCCCGGCCCGACAGCCCAGCTCCGGCCATGGCCGGGAGGTCGGAGCCGCCGTAGGCGCCTTCCTCCTCGGCTCCTGGTGCGCCTGTCTCTACCGCTGAGGCGCCTCCCGCCCCGGCTGGCATGTACATCAACAAGGCGACCCGCAGGTAGAAAAAGGCGGCGATGGCGGCGCCCAGCATCCCGATCAAGCCCAACGCGTACTGGCCTTTGGCGATCACGGCACTTATGACGACCCACTTGCCGAGGAAGCCGCTGGTGAGGGGGATGCCGGCCTGTCCCAGGAGCAGGACCAGCATGGCTGCCGCCAGCCACGGGCTGCGCGACGCCAGTCCCCGCACAGAGCTGAGGTCGTTGCGGGCCTCGCCTCGGCCCTGAAGGACGCCGACGACGGCGAAGGTCCCGATGACCATGAAGGTGTAGGTGAACAGGTAGAAGCACACCGCCGTCATGCCCTGGGTGGTCCCGGCCTGGAGGCCGATGAGGACGTACCCGGCCTGGCTCACCGAAGAATAGGCCAGCATGCGTTTCAGGTCGGACTGGACCAGGGCGAGCACGGAGCCGACAAGCACGGACGCGGTGGCCAGCACCCAGATCACGGGCCGCCAGTTGGGGGCCTCGGTGGGCAGCGCCATCATGAGCACCCGGACCAGGGCGGCGAAGCCGCCGGCCTTGGCCACGGCCGCCATATAGCCCACGAACGGCGTCGGCGCACCCTGGTAGACATCAGGCGACCAGAAATGGAAAGGCACGGCGGCGACTTTGAAGCCCAGACCGACGATCACCAGGCCCATGCCCGCCAGCAGGACCCCGCCGTGCACGAGGACGTTGCCGCTGGCTCCCGTCAGGAAGGTAAATATCGCCAGGTACTGCGTCGAACCGGTGGCCCCGTAAATGAGGGCGGCCCCGTAAATGAAGATGGCAGAGGAGAAAGAGCCGAGGATGAAGTACTTGAGCCCGGCCTCACCGGACGCCGGCCGGCGCCGGTTGTAAGCCGACAGCGTGTACAGCGCTATCGACAGGATCTCCAGGCCGAGGAACAGGCTTATGAAACCGGCGGCCTCGGCCATCAGTACCGCTCCCGCCGAGCACAGCAACATGAGGATGTACGGTTCGGGGCCGTCCAGGTTTTCCCGCACCAGGTAGCTGTCCGAGATGGCAGCCCCAATGGCGGTGGCGCAACCGAACAATATGGCGAAAAAGGCGCTGAAGTGGTCGTAAATTATCTGGTCCCCGAGCGTCACCGGGACGCCTGTGAAATTGTTAAGGTCGCTCCACTGCACCAGTCCGTCGATCGCCGTCCCGGCCCCGATGAGGAACGTGAGCGCCGCCCATAACCCGGGGTAACGGCGTTTGGGCATCACCGCCGCGGCGAGCAGCAGGACAAGGGCGCCGCCGACGAGCACCAGGAGCGGCATTATCGACGCGTAGGTGATGGCCAGGGTGATGGACCCCTTGGCCTGGCACAGGCCCGTGACCTTGGCGCTGACGGAGTCGATGGTGCAACCCGCCCCCGCCGCCAACTGAACAGCCCCAGTCACGGCCTGGCTCCCGGGCCGGCTGCTGTCGAAGCATTGGCGGTGGCTGCGGGCATATCAACAACCTGGTCGGCGGGCACGGCGAAAGTGCCATGGCCGACACCCTGAGACGGGATCTTCAAGCTCGGGTCGGCGTACTCGATGTGGGCGACCAGGTGGTCGACGGCGGGCTCGATCCGGCCCAACACAGGCTGGGGGTAAACGCCGATGAAAATGATGCCGGCCAGCAACGGCGCCACCGCCGCCCTCTCCCCCCAGCTCATGTCGCGCACACCCTGGTTTATGGCCTGAGCGGGGCCGTGGAAGACGCGCTGGTACGCCCACAACAGGTAAACGGCGCCGAGGACCACGCCGGTCGTCGCCACCACCGCCCACCAGCGGTGCGTTATGAACGTACCCAGCAGCACGAGCAGTTCGCCGATAAAGCCGTTAAGGCCCGGCAGCCCGATGTCGCTCATGATGACGGCCATGAACACCCAGCCCAGGATGGGGGTGGCGCTCTGCAGGCCTCCCAGGTTTGAGAAGCTGTAGGTCCGCCGGCGTTCCCAGACCATCCCGACCAGCAAGAAGAGCGCTCCTGTAGACAGGCCGTGGTTGACCATCTCGACGATCCCACCCGTGATGCCCTCGCTGGTGAAACCGAACAGCCCGATGACGATGAAACCGACCCCGGCCACTGTCCCGTAGGCGACGAGGCGCTTGAGGTCACGTTGCATGGCGGCTACGACCGAACCCCAGATGATGCCGACAGCGGCCATTGTCAGCGCCAGTGGGGCCAGGTTCACCGCCGCCCGGGGGAACAGGAAGATGCCCCAGCGCAGGATGCCGTAGGCGCCGAGCTTGAACAATATACCTGCCAGGACCATCGACCCGCCCGTAGGGGCCTGGGTATACGCGTCCGGCATCCAGGTATGGAACGGGACGAGCGGCATTTTGACGGCGAAGGCCACGCCGAAGGCCAGCAGGAGCAGTTCCTGGTCGACGATGGGCAGGTGCACCGTCCCTCGGGCGAGGGCGATGATGTCGAAAGAGGCCTTGGTGCCGGAAGGCTCGTGAGCGGAGGCGAGCACGTAGGTGGCGAGGATCCCGACGAACAAGAAGGCCGAACCGGCGAAGGTGTAGAGGAAGAACTTGGTGGCGGCATAGCCGCGACGGGGGCCTCCACCATTCAAGATCAGGAAGTAGCCAGGTACGAGGGTGACCTCGAAGGCGACGAAGAACAAAAAGGCGTCAAGGGAAAGGAACGTCGTCATGCAGGCCGATTCGAGCAGGAGCATCCAGCCCAGGTAGGCCTTCGACGAGCGTTCCCCCGGCGGGCTGGCCATGGCGATCGGGAACAGCAGGGCCGTCATGGCGACGAGGAAGAGCGATATACCGTCGACGCCCAGGGACCAGGAGATGCTGAGCGGGCTCAGCCATGATTGCTGGCTGGTGAACTGGAAGCCGGCGTGAGCGTCGCCGGTCTTGAAAGCGATGACCATCCACAGCACCACGGCGAGCTCGGCTACCGCCGCTCCGAGGCCGAGCGCCCTGACCAGGCTGCTCGGCGCCGTCTTGGGCAGCAGGGCCACCACGATGGCGGCACCCAGGGGCAGGAAGACGATGAGGTCGAGGACCGGGAAGCTCATGGCTCAGCTGCCGACCCGGAAGGTGAGGTAGGCGAGGAGCACGACCAGTCCCACGCCTATGCCCAGCGCGTAAGTGCGCAGGTAGCCATTTTGCATGCGGCGTACCACCCGCCCGGAGACAGCCAGGGCGTGGGCGGTGCCGTTGACGAGGCCGTCGACGACCCGTCTGTCTATGACGAAGGCGAGCCCGGCGGCCGCTAGGCGTAGCGGCCCCGAAACGGTAGCCGACACGAGGTCGTCGAAGTACCAGGCCCGGCGCAGGAAACTTGGCTCGAGCTTCGGGTGTTCGGCCGTCCTCCAAGTGGACAGGCCCAGGCCGAGCCCCGTCAGGGCCACCGCCGTGGTCAGCAGCGAGAGCGCCCACTTGGTGCCGGTGCTTATGGTGAGCGCCGTGGCCGCGGGGAACAGAGGGCTCAGGAAGCGGGACAGGAAGTCCATGTGCCAGGCGGGGAAGTTGATGCCTCCGCCCAGCACGGCCGCGATGGCCAGCACGACGAGGGGGACGGACATGGTCCAGGCCGGGTCCTTGGGGCGGGCTTCGATATGGGCGGGCGCCGGCAACCCGGGCCCACTGCCCTCGCGGCCCTCGGCAGTCCCGTGACCCTCGTGGCTTTCGTGGCCCTCATGGCTGGGCACGGCGGCGGCTGGGCGGGCTTCGTTCCAGCGAGCCTGGCCGGTAAAAACGAGGGCGAACTGACGGCTCATGTAGTAGGCCGTCAGGCCGGCGGTAAAGACGCCGATGACCCAGAGGACCTTGTTCATCTGCCACGCGGACGACAAAACGGCGTCCTTGGACCAAAAACCGGCCAGTGGCGGTATGCCCGAGATGGCCAGCCAGCCCACCCCGAAGGTGACGGTCGTGATGGGCAGGTACTTTCGCAACCCACCCATTTCCTTCATGTCCTGACGGTCGGCCAGGGCGTGGATCACCGCGCCCGCGGCCAGGAACAGAAGAGCCTTGAAAAAGGCGTGCGTGAGCATGTGGAACACGCCGTCGACGTAGTCCCCGGCGCCCACCGCCAAGAACATGTAGCCGAGCTGGGAGATCGTTGAGTACGCCAGAGCTTTTTTGATGTCGTCCTGCCCGCAGGCGATCGTCGCCGCCAGCAGGGCGGTGCCGGCGCCGACGCAGGCCACGACCCACGACGTGGCATGGGCGTAGTGGAGCAAGGGGGCGACGCGCGCCATCAGGTAGACGCCGGCCGTGACCATGGTAGCGGCATGGATGAGCGCCGATATCGGCGTCGGCCCCTCCATGGCGTCCGGGAGCCAGATGTACAGCGGGATCTGAGCCGACTTCCCCACGGCGCCGAGGAAGAGCAGCAGCGTTATGGCGGTGGCGGTGGTGCCTTTTATGGCTCCCGGGGCGCCAGCCATCAACCCGATGGCGTGGCCGTGGGACAGCGTGCCGAGCACTGACGAGTAGTTCAAGGAACTGAAGTGGGC
>JBEKNX010000147.1:0-9927 GCA_049522375.1 Acidimicrobiales bacterium
CCGGCCATGCCGACCAGGGCGCCGGAGATGGTGAGCACCAGTACCGTCGCCCGGCGGGCGTCTATCCCCGCCGTGCGGCCCGCCGAAGGATTGGCGCCGATCACTTTGAACTCGAAACCGAGAGTGCTCTTGCGCATGAGCCAGGACGCCCCCGCGGCCACGGCGAGGGCGACGATAAGGCCCAGGTTGACCCGCAGCCCGCCCCCGAACAGCTGGGGCAGGCGCGCCGAGCCGGGAACGGTGCGGGAGATGGAGTTGCTCTGGCCAGGCTGCTGGAGTGGCGCCGTCGTGAGCAGGTAGTTCAGCAGGTATAGGAACACGTAGTTCAGCATGATGGTCACGATGACCTCGTGCGCCCCCGTCCTCGCCTTCAAGATGCCGGGGATGAAACCGGCCACCGCTCCGCCCGCCGCCCCGGCCAGGATGACCAAGGGCAGGTGGATGCCAATCGGGAGGTGGACCCCGAAGCCGACGTAGGTGGCGGCCAGCGCCCCAGCGATGAGCTGGCCTTGGCCGCCGATATTGAACACGCCGGTCGAGAAGCCGAGCGCTACGCCCGTCCCGGCCAGCATGAGCGGGGTGGCCGAGACCAGGGTCTCGGAAATGGGCGTGAACACTGCCGTCCAGCCCGACCCGGTGGAGATGGCGTGCCCGACGGCGGAGGGGCTGAAGACCGAGCCCGCGAACAACGCCCCATAGGCGTTGCCGATGGTGGAGAAGGTGACGCTCAAGGCGTGGCCTGGGGCCGAGAAAACTTGGCTCCAGGCGTGCTGCGTCGCCGGGGTGGTGACGACGATGAGGACGGCACCGACCAAGAGGCCGACCACGACGGCCAGGAACGTGACTACGGCGAGGTTGCCCTCGCTCATCCAGCGCCACGCCCGTTGCCAACGCGTCGACGGCCGGTCCGACGGCGCGCCAGCGGTGCGCGGCTCGGGCTCGGCCTCCCCGGGCATGGGCCCGCCTTCGGACGGGACCCCGGCGGTCGTCAAGCGCTCTCCTGAGCCCGAGTGCCGCCTTCCACGCCGGCCATCAGCAGGCCGATCTGCTCACGGGACGTGGAGGGAGGCACGATGCCGACGATCCGGCCCCGGTACATCACCGCGATGCGGTCCCCGAGCGCCAGGACCTCGTCCAGCTCGGAGGAGACAAGCAGGACGGCTGCCCCCCGGTCGCGCTCGTCGATTATCCGGCGGTGGACGTACTCGATCGAGCCCACGTCGAGGCCGCGGGTGGGCTGGGCGGCGACCAGCAGCGTCACCGGGCGCGAGAGCTCCCGGGCGACCACGACTTTTTGCTGGTTGCCCCCCGAGAGGGTGGCCACGCGCTCATCGACCGAGCCGGCCCGGATGTCGAACTCGGCCAGCTTGCGCTCGCCGTCCCTGTGCACGGTGGCGAGGTCGCGGGTGCCGAAGCGGGCGTTGGGCACCTGGTTATAGACGTCGAGAACGAGGTTGTCGGCGATCGACATCGACAGCACCAGCCCATCGACCTGGCGGTCCTCGGGTATGTGGGCGACTCCGGCGCGCAACGCATGGCGCGGTGTGGCGTGGGTGAGGTCCTGGCCCGCCAGGCGGACCGTGCCGCCGGCCACGGCCCGCAGGCGGGTCACCGCCTCGGCCAGTTCGGTCTGCCCGTTACCCTGGACGCCGGCCAGGGCAACGACCTCGCCGGCCCGCACCGTCATCGATATGTGGTCGACCACGGTCAGGCCGCGGTCGTCCTGTACGGTCAGATCCTCCAGTTCGAGCACCGGCTCTCCCGGATGTGCCTCCGGCTTGCTCACCACCAGCTCGACGGAGCGGCCCACCATCATCGTCGCCAGCTCCGCCTCGGTGCTTTCCCGCGGTGTCGTGTGCCCGACCACCCGGCCGAGCCGCATCACCGTGATCCGGTCGGCGACGGCAAAGACCTCTTTCAGCTTGTGGGTTATGAACAGCACCGAACGGCCCGATTGGGCGAGGGACCGGATGACCTTGAACAAGCCCTCGGTCTCCTGCGGCGTCAGGACGGCGGTGGGCTCGTCCAGGATCAGCACCCTGGCGTCGCGCATCAGCGCCTTTACGATCTCCACCCGCTGCTGGGCGCCTACGGGGAGGTCCTCGACCAGAGCGTCGGGGTCAACGTCGAGGCCGAACTCCCGGGACAGCCGGCGGATGTCGGCTCGGGCCTTGCCGCGGTCGAGCAACCCCAGGCGCCGCACCGGCTCGAAGCCCAACACGATGTTCTCGGCCACGGTGAAGACGGGCACCAGCATGAAGTGCTGGTGGACCATGCCGATCCCCCGCCGGACGGCGTCACCGGGGTCGGCGAAGTGGACCGGCTGGCCGTCGAGGCGGATCTCGCCGGCGTCGGCGTGCATCAGGCCGAACAGGACGTTCATGAGCGTGGTCTTCCCGGCGCCGTTCTCCCCCAGGAGGCAGTGGACCTCGCCCGCCTCGAGGGTGAGGTCCACACCGTCGGTGGCCAGCAGCGGTCCGAACGTCTTGGTGATGCCGACCAGCTCGAGCCTCATGGCGCCTCGTGCTCATCTCGGGCGCGAGCCACGGCTTCGGCCGGCGCGCCCCAATGGCCAAAACTCCCTCCGGCCCTGACGGCTCATCACAGCCGCGGCCAGGCCGGAGGGAGGGCGTTCTTTCAACTTGTCGAGTAGGGGTTAGCCGAGCGGGTACGAGTTGGGGTCGACCGAGATCTTGCCGGCGATGATCCCGGCCTTGATCTTGAGGAGTTCCGACTGCACGCTCATCGGGATCTTGCTAGCGAAGTCGTGGTAGGGGGCGAGGGATACACCGTCATTGGCGAGGTCGCCGGTGTAGTTGCCGCCCTTGAAGGTCCCCTTGGCTGCTTGCTCGACGGCTGAGGAGACCGAGGCGACGATCCCCTTGGTGACGCTGGTGAGGAACAGCGAGCAGTACTGGGGGGCAGAGATACAGCCATCCGTGTCGACCCACTCCATGTAATGGCCTGCGCCCGCCGCCTTCACCGCGGCTGCGGCCCCGAGGCCGACGGCGCCCGCCACCGGGAAGATGATGTCCGCACCCTGCGCGATCAGCGTCTGAGTGTCCGTCTTGCCCAGGGCCTGGTTGGTGAAGTCGTTGGTAAACACGCCGTTCCCGGCGAGGCTCCCCTTAGGGCGATTTGCGGTGGGGACCCAGCCGAGGACGGTCACGTGGCCGTGGTTGAGTTTGTCGTAGTAGCGGACTCCAGCCACAAATCCGTCCATGTAAATGGTCACCGGCGGGATGTTCTGCCCACCGAACGTGCCCACGATGTCGGTCTTGCTCATGGCCGCGGCCAGGTAGCCTCCCATGAAGGCGTCCTCGTTGGTCTCGTAGAACAGGCCCAGCACGTTGCTCATCGTGGGCGAGTAGGTGTAGTCGCTGGTCGAGGTGGACCCCAGGTACCCGTAGGTCAGGCCGGGGATAGCCGCCGCCGCCACCTTGAGGCCGGCATAGGCAGAGGCGTTGAAAGACCGGTCGTTGATGCCGCCGGTGTCTGTGACCTCGCAGGCCTTGAAGCTCGAAGTTGCGTTCGGGGTCAGCCTGGCGGCCCCATAGCTCGCCGGAGTACCGGCCACGACGCCGATGCCGGCGACCATGGCGGCCGCCGACAGCATCGCCGCCGACGTATGCCAGCCGCGGCGCCGCGGCCGAGCGGTTTGGTCAAGGTCTTTCACCATCATTAGCTCCTCCTGTTTCGAGTCCTGTAGTTGTCCACCTGAAGCGCCGCCCTGGGGCGGGTCCTCCGCTCGGGCAAGCCCGGACGGCGACGGCCCTTCGGCGGCGCTGACAGCAGCGTCACCACGATCACCCCACGTCAGGCACCCTGGCGGCGGGTGGTTCCGACGGGACGTTACTAGATGGGAGGGATCCTCACCGGTCATCGAGCGGGGGGGCGGAAGGCGGCGCGAAGTACTGCTCGGCCGCCAGTCGCCCGCCCGTCCCGGGCGCCGTCGGCACAGCCGGGCCAAGCCCCCTGTCGGTGAGCACGCCCTCGTCGGGGGTTTGGCGTGCGGCTGCTCCCGGCGACGTCGTGGCCGGTGGAGCGCGTGGTCGGCCAACCGCCTCAGTCCTCCTCGGTGCTCATGACAGGCCTCGGGCCCTGGCCGACGGTAGGCGAGAACCGAGCACCGTCCTCAACGGTGCGGGCGGTCTGCCGATACATACCGCAGTGGCAGCGCGCTGACCGAGGCAGGGAGACTCGTGGTACAGAAGGACAAGCGGGATGATGGGTCTCAGGGCACGGTCTGGGACGACCGCATGGAGCACTTCTGCCTGCGCAACCTGCTGGCCAGTACCAACCAGGCCGTCTACTTCAAGGACACGAACAGCCGCTTCATGCTCGTGAGCAGGGGTGTGGTCCAACACCACATCGAGCGTGAGCGTAGGAACGGTTCCACCGAGAAGCTCGAGCTCGGTCCCGAGGACTTCGTCGGCAAGACCGACCTGGACCTCTTCGACCCCGAGCTCGCCCTGGAGTGGCTCGCCGAGGAGCAGCGGATCATGGAGACCGGCGAGGCCATGATCGAGGTCCTCGAGCGCGACAGCTCGTTGGACGGCCCCAGCGGCTGGTTCCAAACCAGCAAGGCCCCCTTGCGAGACGACGACGGGACCATCATCGGCACCTTCGGCATCTCCCGGGACGTCACGGCCCAGATCGAAGCCCAACAGGAGCTGCTCCGCCGGGAAGCCCAGCTGCGGGCCGTCCTGGACAGTTCCCCCGACGCCATCGCCTGCTACAACCCCGATCTGCGCTACGAGATGGTCAACGCCAAGGCCGTGGGCCTGCTGGGCGTAACCGCGGACCAGGTCGTCGGGCGGACCGACGCCGAGCTGGGACGATCGCCCGAGGTGGTGGCCACGGTGCTGGAAGGCTTGCACCGGGTGCTGGCGACCAGGCAGATGTGCGAGGTGGAGTACTCGACCGAGGCCGAGGGCGCCACGAACTGGTGGCATGTGCGCATGGTCCCAAACCTGGCCACCGACGGTGCCGTGACCGGGGTCATCAGCGCCACCCGGGACCTGACCGAGCTGAAGGCGGCCCAAAGGGTGCTCGCCCACCAGGCCCTGCACGACCCGTTGACCGGTCTGCTCAACCGCCTCGCCCTCATCGACCGGCTCAACCATGCCCTGGCCGACCTGGAGCGCAACCCCGGCCGTATCGCCTTGCTGTTCATCGACCTGGACAACTTCAAGCTCATAAACGACGCCCGTGGCCATGAGGTGGGCGATCAGCTGCTGGTCGAGGTGGCGTCGCGCCTGACCCGGGTCATGCGCCGGTCGGACACCGTCGCCCGCCTCGGCGGCGACGAGTTCGTGGTCCTGCCGGAACACGTGTCCGGCAGTTACGACGCCCATTGGCTGGCGACGCGGGTGCTGCGCAGCCTCAGCGAGCCATTCGTGCACGGAGGCGACAAGTTCCGGCTCACGGCCAGCATCGGGGTCGTCGTCAACACCGACCCCGATGCCAACGCCGGGGACCTCTTGCGGGACGCCGACGTCGCCATGTACCGGGCCAAGGAGAAGGGCCGCGACCGTATCGAGTTGTTCCACCCCACGCTGCGCGATCACGCCAACGAGCGCCACAGGCTAGCCATGGAGCTGCGCCACGCCATTGAGAGGCGCCAGTTCTTCCTCGTGTACCAACCGTTTTTCTCCTTAGAAGACCATTCTCTGATCGGGGTCGAGGCGCTGGTCCGTTGGCAGCACCCCGACGAAGGCGTCGTCCCTCCGGCGAAGTTCATATCCTTGGCCGAGGAGTTCGGCCTCATAAACGCTCTGGGCACGTGGGTGCTCGAGGAGGCTTGCCGCCAGCTGTCGCAGTGGGCACCGCCCGACGGGCCCGCGGCCGGTTTCATAATGGCGGTCAACGTCTCGGCGCGCCAGCTCGCCGACCCCGACTTCGTCGACGTGGTCGCCAAGGCCGTTTCCACCAACCACATCTCGCCACGTCAGCTGTGCCTGGAGATCACCGAGACGGGGATGATCGAGGAGTTCGACCGCTGCCGCGAGTCGCTCGACGCCCTGGCCGCCATGGGGGCCCGACTGGCCCTAGACGACTTCGGCACGGGCTATTCCTCGCTGGCTCATCTGCGTACGTTCCGGGTGAACACGCTGAAGATCGATCGCAGCTTCGTGGAGCAACTGGGTGCAGAGGGCAGCGACGGGGCGATAGTGGCGGGGGTGGTCGCCATGGCCCACGCCTTGGGCATGGACGTCGTGGCCGAGGGGGTGGAAACCGACGAGCAGCTGCGCAAGGTGATGGACATGGACTGCGACAACGCTCAGGGGTTTTTCTTCGCCCGGCCGCTGAGCCCGGAGATGATGGGCCGGTTGCTGGCCGATCGCTTCAGCGTCGGCACCGGCGCCTCACTGTCCCGCTGACCCCACCCACACCGTCTTCAGGTTGCAAAACGCCCGGATGCCGGGGGCCGAGAGCTCTCGGCCATAGCCGGAGGTCTTTACCCCACCGAAGGGGAGCTCGGGGTACGAGGTCACCATGCCGTTGACGAAGACGGAACCGGCCTCCAGGTCCCGCACGAAACTCCGGCGCTCGTCGTCGTCGTTGGTCCACACGTTGGCCCCGAGCCCGAGCTCGGTGGCGTTGGCGAGCTCGATGGCCTCATCGGTGCTGCCCACCCGGAACAGTGCGGCCACCGGCCCGAAACTTTCTTCTCTGTAAAGGCGCATCTCCGCGGTCAGCCCGGTTATCACCGTAGGGGGGTAGTACCAGCCCGGTCCGGGGAGCCGCTCGCCGCCGCAGAGCACCTCGGCGCCCTTGGCGACGGCGTCCGCCACCAGCCCCTCGATGTCGTCCCTGCCCGCGCTGGTGGCCAGGGGGCCGATGTCGGTCGTCTCCTCCAGAGGGTCGCCGACCACCAGCGCCGTCATGTCCTCCACGAACCGCCGCTCGAACTCGTCGGCGACGGCCTGGTGGACGATGAAGCGCTTGGCCGCGATACACGACTGCCCGTTGTTCTGGCAGCGGGCGGTCGTGGCCACCGCGGCCGCCGCCTCGAGGTCGGCGCTCGGCATGACTATGAAGGCATCGCTCCCGCCGAGCTCGAGGACGCTCGGCTTGACCATCTCGCCGGCGACGGCGGCGACGGCGGCGCCGGCGGGCCCGGACCCCGTCAGGGTGACACCGGCCACGCGCCGGTCACGGACCACCCCTTCGACCCGGGAGGAGCCGATGAGAAGGGCCTGGAAACTGCCCTCGGGGAAGCCGGCGCGCTCGAAAAGGCCGGAAAGGTACAGAGCCGTCTGCGGGACGTTGGAGGCGTGCTTGAGCAGCCCCACGTTGCCGGCCATGAGCGCCGGGGCGGCAAAACGGACCACCTGCCATAGAGGGAAGTTCCACGGCATGATGGCGAGGACCACGCCGAGGGGTTGGTACCGGGCGTAGGCCGCGACGGCACCGACCGCCTGGGGGTCGGTGGGCTCGTCGGCTAGGAGCGCCTCGGCGTGCTCGGCGTAGTAGCGGCACCCGCGGGCGCATTTGGCCACCTCCGCCCGGGCCGATCCGACGGTCTTGCCCATCTCCAGGGTCATCAACCGGGCCACGGTCTCCCGGTCGCCGTCGAGCAGCACGGCGGCTTGGTGCATCCAGGCGCCACGCTGCTCGAAGCTGGTCAGACGTTGCGTCTTGAAGGCCGCCTCGGCGCGTGCCAGGCACAGCTCGAGCTCCTTTTCGGAGAGCTCGTCGAAAACCTTTACCGTTCCCCCGGTGGCCGGGTTGGTGCTTGTGATCGCCATTTCGCCCTCTCAACCTCCCTGTCGCGAATTGGGAGCGCACGTCTCCCGGCGGACGATGGCCACTCCCATCGGGCCGAGCGCCACCCGTCCGCCGAGCTGTTCGCCGGCCAGGAGCTCGAACCCACCGGGGGCGATCTCGAGCACCCTCTCCTCGGCCGAGTGGTTGATGAGGAACTCGTAGCTCCGGCTGGCCGAGGTGCGCACCACGCGCTCCACGCCCGGCCCGGCCCCGAGGACGCCGGGCGCGCCGGAGAGGGCGGAGATCCGGCCGTAGACGCGCTCCAGGCCGGCGGCGTCGAGCCGCGTCGCCAAGTAATAGGCACGTCCCTCGCCCAGCCGCGTCTCCACCACGGCCGGCGTGCCCGCCCACGGGCCTTCGGCGATGCGGGCGAGGACGTGACCCTCGCCCTCGGTCGAGACATCGGCCCAGAAAGCGGCCTTGGTCCTGGTCCCTTCCTCCCATTCGACCTCGAGCGTCTCGCCCTCGGGCAACGGGGCTACGTCCACCACATCGCACCCGATGAGGGGGCGCAGCGGGCCTCCGTAGGGCCCGAGATGGACGGCGTCGAGCTCGTCGACGATGCCGGACCAGAAGGACACCACTGCCGTACCGCCCCGTCCCACGTACGACACCAGGTTGGCGCCCTCCTCCTGTCCCGCCAGGTAGAGGCTGGGCACCAGCACCACCTTGTAGTGGTCGAGCGGTTCGTCCGGCCGGCAAAAGTCGACGGTCACGCCGGCCTGGAAGGCAGGCCGGTACATCCACGAGACCTGGTCCGTCATGCTGAGGTCGTTGGCGGGCTTGGCCGGGGCTTCCAGGGCCCACCAGTTCGCCCAGGAAAAGACCATGGCCACCCGGGCCTCGACCGAGGCTCCGTCAAAGCTCCCCAGGCGGGCCAGTTCTCCGCCGAGGCCGGCCACCTCCGCCCACACCGGCGAGGCCACCCCTGAGTGCGAGACCATCGCCGAGTGGAACTTCTCCGCTCCCGTCCGGGACGCTCGCCATTGGAAAAAGAGCACACCGGTCGCGCCCCGGGCGACCGCCTGATAGCTCATGGCGCGCATCTGGCCGGGCACTTTGCCGCGGTTGTGCTCGCGCCAGTTGACCCGGAAGGGGGTCTGTTCCATCACCATCCAGGGCGCGTTCTTGTTCAATGAGCGGACCAGGTCATAGTGCATGGCGCTGAGCATCATGCCGTCGGCGTCGGCCGGGTCGGCGTAGTTGTCGGTGGACACCACGTCGAGCTCGGACGCCCAGGCAAAGTAATCGAGGGGCTTGAAAAACCCCATGAAATTGGTCGTCACGGGGATGTCGGGCCGGGCCGACCTCAGGATCTGGTGCTCCTCGAGGAACTCCTCCAAAAAGGCGTCGCTGCTGAAGCGTTTGTAGTCGAGCTCCTGGCCCGGGTTGACGAAAGTGGGGGTCAGGCGCGGGGGGACCACCTCGGTGAAATCCCCGTACCGCTGGCTCCAAAAGGCGGTGCCCCACGCGTCGTTGAGCGCCTCGACCGACCCGTAGCGTCGCTGGAGCCAGGCGCGGAAAGCTTGGGCGTGGTTGTCGCAGTAGCAGTAGGGCACGTGGCAGGCGTACTCGTTGTGGACGTGCCACATCTCGAGGGCCTGGTGGCCGCCTACCTCGGACACCAAGCGCTCGACGATGCGCCGGGCCCGTGTGCGGTAAGTCGCGCTGCACACGCAGAAGTGCTGGCGGCTGCCGTGGCTGTAGCGCGCCCCTCTGGCGTCGACCGGGAGCACGTCCGGGTAACGTGCCGACAGCCAGGGTGGTGGCGACGCCGTCGGCGTAGCCAGGTCCACCCCGATCCCGGCCTCCCCCAGCAGGTCGAGCAGCTCGTGAAGCCAGGCGAAGGAGTACACCCGCTCCGCGGGCTCGAGCTGGGCCCAGGAGAACACGCCCACCGTGACCAGGTTGACGCCCGCCTCCACCATGAGGCGGACATCTTCGTCCCATACGTCGCGTGGCCATTGTTCGGGGTTGTAGTCGCCTCCGTAGCGTGTTCGGCCGGTCACGCCGGAGAGCTTAGGCGGGCACGCGAGAGCCTGGGCGGGCGGGCGAGAGCTTAGGCGGGCAGGACCGACTCGAGGGCCGAGACCACCTCGGCCGCGTCGGGGGCCACCTGCGGGCGGAACCGGGCCACGACCTCGCCCTCGGGGG
>JBEKNX010000148.1:0-11919 GCA_049522375.1 Acidimicrobiales bacterium
TCATGGTGCAAAGGGCGACGAGCACCGGCGCTGCCTTGCGCCACACCCCTGGGGATGTCTTAAGTTTCACTTTCTTGTCTCCTTCTGTTGGCCAATGGTCAGGAGAGGCGGGCATGGCCGGTGGGGCCGGTCTTTTCCCCTTTTCCTTCAGCACCGGCGTCCTGCCGGCAAGGAGAAAGTAAGTAGCCTCGCAAGCCGCTCAACAATGGGCGTGACCGCAAATGACCAGCCGTGGGCCTGTGAAATGAGCGCAAGTACCTAGCCCAAACCAGGCCAGGAAGTTCCTAGGTGACTGAGTACCGTGGCCGACCCGTCGCGGGCCAGACGCGGAGAAGGAGGAGGACATATTGGGCCCTCCTCCTTCTCGGTGGTGTTGTCCGGTGTTGTTGTCTAGGTGGCCGCTTGACCTTGGGCGGGGCGCACTACCCCGCCCAAGGTGCTACCGGCCCTGGCTTGTACTAGGACCTTGTCAACGTCGGCACATCCTTGTCGCTGACGCTCTTGTAGGCGCCGGCGATGACGTACGGGGCCCCGTTGTCGGTCAAGCAGCCGCCGTGCGTGGCGCCGGTGACCGGGTCGGCCTCTCCCAGTAGCTCCATCGAGCCGGTGTACGTGCCTGCTACGGCACCGCTCGGGCTCAAAGACAGGTCGAGTTCGGGGTCATCGTTCGGGCACACCAGCTGAGGGCCGGTAGCGGCGTTCGCCGCACCGCCGGGCACTGCGCCGGTGTTATTGGTGATCCAGGTGGTGCTGCCGTAAGTGCCAGCCACGGTGCCGGCATTGACGATCAGGTCTGAACCAAGCCCGTCGCTGCCGTTGTAGGCCAGGTTGACGTCGAAGTTGGGCCCGTCGAGGAGGTAGGAGCTACCTCCCCCTGCGGGAGTGTCAACCAGCGGTTGGTACGCGATCCCGACTTCCATGCCCTGGTTGCCACCGTTGATGACGGTCGGCCCGACACAGGCCGTTTCCCCCACGGCACCTGCGTCACAGGCGACCGTGTTGGGGCTCTGGACGTAGTTGGTGGAGCCGCTGATCTCGTAATTGCCGTTGTCGTTGGCGAACGACACGCTGGTGAAGTTGACGGCGAGGGCAATGAGCGTGTTCACGCCGAAGCTGAACCAGGAGGTGGAGCTCCCGGTGGTGGACTGAGCCCTGACCTCTACCACGTACGTGCCCGAGGGGTCGTCCTTGGAGATGGTGAAGGCCTGGTACCAGAGGGACTTCTGGTCCTTGTTGCAGTGGTCGATGATGCCAGTGGAGCTGCCGTTCTCCCAGGCGTTGGCACTGACCTCGTTGTCCGCTCCGGGCCCGGCGGCGCCGAACATGCTGTCGAGCAGGCTGCCGGCGGTGTTGTAGTTGGAGCAGGCCTGCGTGCCACCGATCTGTATGCCTCCAAGCTCGGTGTCCTCGGTACCGTTCGGGTAGAAGACGTCGAAGATCACATTGGTGGCGTAGTCAACGGCGCTCCAGATCTCGACCCGCTTGGGGGCGGGGCCGGGGTCGCTGACCCAACTGCCGGTGGAGCTGTCGAAGGCGTTCGGGGTGAACGAGACGCCGGTGGGCGTGGGGGTGCCTGCAGGCGTCGCAAAGGGGTTGCCGCCCGCGGCCATGGTCGGCTGGGTGGCCAGGGCGGCAATGTCGCATGGGGCGGTCGTGTTGGTGGTGCCGTCCGATGCGTAGACGAAGTCAGTCCCCGTGTTGGCGTTGAGGCTGAACAAAGGCGCGTTGGGCCCAGGAACTGAGTAAGTCGGCGTCTGGGTCGACTCGGTCTTGTTGGCGCCGGTCGGGTTGAGGTCCGAGTTGGTCGGGTAGTTGTACTGCTCGGTCCCGCTGCCACCGTTGGTGTTGTGGTCGCCTACGATCCAGGAGCACTCGATGGTGGGGTTACCCCCGCCGGAGCCGGTGGAAATGTTGGCCCCGACGGTCACCCCTCCGGTCGTGGCGGCGGCGGACGCCACCCCGGTCTGGGTGAGCATCAGGCTGCTCATGGTGCAAAGGGCGACGAGCACCGGCGCTGCCTTGCGCCACACCCCTGGGGATGTCTTAAGTTTCACTTTCTTGTCTCCTTCTGTTGGCCAATGGTCAGGAGAGGCGGGCATGGCCGGTCAGGAGAGGCGGGCATGGCCGGTAGAGACCAGTCGATGCCCCCTTCCCAGAGCCGGCCTCCTGCCGGCTCGCCTGCAAGGTGAGTAGCCTCACGAGCTGCCCGCAATGGCCGCGGCCCCAATTGACCAAGCCTTGGTCTGCGAAATAAGCGCAAGGACCTAGCTCAAAGTGGGTTGACTACGAAGACCGTCTACGACCTGCAACCTGAATGGCCGGCGCCGGCGCCGGCCATCTCTCGTGCCGAGCGGTCCCCGGGCCTGGCCCCGGGGCGAGGCTAAGGGGCTAAAGAGTGGGCTCGGTGGGGCCGATACCACCCAGATGCCTCCTCGTGGCGCGGCGCGGCCAGGGCGGTTATTGACCGCGGCCGCCGCCACCGCCATGTTGGTGTCCCTACCGGCACTCACGCCCCACACCTTTCTATCTGCGGCGCACTCCGCCATCAAACCGGAGCGCACCGGTCCCCCCATGACGGTCAAAACCGGTACGACGGGAGAAAAGAGCCCCGCTCTGGCCAGGTTCGCGGACGGGAGCCCCCTGGCTGACCCCACCGCCAACAGCCAACCGAGCCAGGCGACGCTCACCTACTGCTACGGCGACCCTTCCGGTGCCGATTGCACGTCATCGGCGCTGGCCGATATCGATGCCGCCAGGTCGGGCGAGGGGGTCGGGGCGATGGTTCTCCCGGCCGACTTTAGTTCTCTGTCTGTGCCCGAGCAGCTCCTCGTCGTGTCCAACCTGGAGCGGGTGGACCGGGGGTTGGCCCCCATCACCGGCTTGTCGGCCGGGCTCGACGCCAACGCTCAGCAAGGCGCCGCCGACGACGCTGACCCCTTCGCCAGCCCGTTCTATGGGAAGGAATGGGCTTCCAACTGGGCCGGCGGTTACGCCAGCTCGCTGGTGGCGGACTTCTTCTGGATGTACGACGACGGGCCGGGCTCGTTCAACATCGACTGTCAGAGCGCGGGCGACCCGGGTTGTTGGGGGCACCGGAACAACATCCTGGCCAGCTTCAGCACGCCCATAATGATGGGCGCGGCCATAGCGAGCCCGACGCCGGACGGCCCCTCGCTGACGGAGCTGTTCGTGGGCGGTGACACCGAGACGGGCCCGGGAGAGCCGGATGCACCCATCTTCGAGCCGCCTACAGGCACGACGACCACGACGACCACAACCAGCGCGACCACAACCAGCGCGACCACAACCAGCACGACCACAACGACAGTTGCCCCTACGACCTCTTCCGCCCCCGTGACTTCTCAGTCCACAACTACCACCTCGAGCACTACGTCGAGGCCTACGACTACCTCGCCGCCTCCCAGTACCCCGCTTTCGACCAGCACCTCTGTACCGACCGCCGGTCCGCCCTCGCCCATCGTCATAGCCACACCACCTCTGCCCGCCACCACCTCGACCTCACGCCCCGTCACAACGACGACTTCGGTGGCCGGTCCGGGCTCTTCGACCACGGTGCCGCACTTCCGTCCCGTCGTGTCCGTCCTCACGGCCGAGGGCGCGGTGTCGGGCTCGACCGCTCTGCTTGATTTGCGTTGCGCCCGGGCGGCCTGCCGGGGCACGATCGAGCTCGTCCACCACAAGGTCCCGCTGGGGTCCCACGGCTACTACCTCAGGGCCGGGAGAGAACGGGTTTTTGCCCTGGACCTCGACAGTCACGCTATAAAGCTCCTCGGCCGGTCAAAACACGGGGCAATAAGCGTCACAGAACTTGTCAGCGTAAAGGGCGGGAAAACGGTCGAGAAGAAAATCGAACTGGTGCCCCTGAAGCCCACGTTGGCCCGGTTATCGCCAAGATAAGCTCTGGGTAAGGGCAGGCACCCGTCCTGCGGGGGCTTGGTACGCTGGTTAGGCCACGCCCGGCCCGCCCGCTTGCTGCCGCCGATGACCGGCAGATGGGCCGCCGCAGTGCCCAGCGCAGGCGAGTAGCGTGAGCGCCGTGAAACTGGCCACCATACGGCTCGGGAAAAGGACCACGGCCGCCCGCATAGAGGACGACGCCGGCGAAGCCGTGGAGGTGAGCGCGGCGGACGTAGGCGTCCTGCTGGCCCAGGCCGACTGGGCCCAGATCGCCGCCGGCGCCGCCGGCACCAGGCACAGCCTGGCCGAGGTCGACTATGCCCCGCTGGTGCCGAGGCCGGGCAAGATCATCTGCGTGGGCCACAACTACCGGGCCCACCTGGCCGAGCAGGGCCTCGAGCCACCGGCCTACCCGAGCCTGTTCGCCAAGTTCTCTTCGGCCCTGGCCGGGGCGCGCGACGGCATCGTCCTCCCGGTCACTTCTGACGCCGTCGACTGGGAAGTGGAGATGGCGGTCGTCATCGGCTGGCCCGCCCATCGGGTGAGCGAGCGCCAGGCACTGGCCGCCGTGGCCGGCTACGCCGTGCTGAACGACGTGAGCATGAGGGACTGGCAGTACCGCACTCCGCAGTTCCTGCAAGGCAAGACCTTCGACCGGGCCACGCCGTTAGGGCCCTGGCTGGTCACCCGCGACGACCCGGCCGTAAATGAGAAAGGCATGGACCTCTTCTGCGAGGTCGACGGTGAAATAGTCCAGCACGGTAATACCGATGACTTGGTTTTTGGCGTTGAGGCCATCGTTTCTTACATCTCGAACGCCATGACGCTGCGGCCCGGGGACGTCATCGCCACCGGCACCCCCGGCGGCGTGGGCCATTTTCGCCAGCCTCCCCGCTACCTCCAAGACGGCAACGTGCTCGTTTCCAGGATCGCCGGCCTGGGCGAGTGCCGCAACCTCTGCCGGCGAGAAGGAGGTTGAGCGCGATGGAGACGCGTCGCTTGGGCAAGACCGGCCACCGCATAAGCGTTATCGGCCTGGGTTGCTGGCAGTTCGGGGGTGATTGGGGCGACGTGAGCGAGGACCAGGCCATGGCCACTCTGCATGCCGCGGCGGACGCCGGGGTGAGGTTCTTCGATACGGCTGACGTTTACGGCGACGGGCGCAGCGAGCGTCTGGTGGGCCGGTTCCTGCGAGAACGCCCGGGGTCGGGCGTGATGGTGGCGACAAAATGCGGCCGCCGGGTCGCCCAGGACCCGGCTAATTATACCGCCAGCTCCTTGCGCCAATGGGCGGAAAGGAGCCGGGAAAACCTGGGCCTTTCCCGCATCCCGCTGACCCAGCTGCACTGCCCGCCCGATGCCGTTTACGAAAAGGACGCCGTCTTCGACGCCCTCGACGACATGGTGCGCGACGGCGTCCTGGGTGCCTACGGCGTTTCCGTGGAGACCGTGGCCCAGGGCCTGCGCGCCATCCAGCGCCCCGGCGTCGCCACCGTCCAGGTGATATTCAACGCTTTCCGGCTGAAGCCTCTGGAGCGCTTGCTGCCCGCCTGCGAAAAGGCCGATGTCGGCGTGATCGTCCGTGTCCCCCTGGCCTCAGGCCTGTTGTCGGGCCGGTACACGGAAAGCACGACCTTCCCCCCTGGCGACCACCGGACCTACAACCGCCGCGGCGAGGCCTTCGACATCGGCGAGACTTTCTCGGGCGTGCCTTTCGAGGTCGGGGTCCAGGCCGCCGGCCGGCTGGCCAAGTCAGCCGTGCCCGAGGGCTGGACGTTGCCCGAAGTGGCGCTGCGCTGGTGCGCCGACGCCCCGGGCGTGTCCACGGTCATACCTGGTGCGCGCCGCCCCGAACAGGCCGCCGCCAATGCCGCCGTCGGTAGCCGGCCGCGCCTGCCCGACGAATCGGCGGCCGTGGTGCGGGCCACCTACGACGAAGAGGTCCGCCAGTACGTCCACGACCGCTGGTAGTGCCGCACGGCCCGGGGGCCGGCCTCGACCACCACGACGGCGATGGCGATGGTAGCGGTGCCGGCCAGCACGTCGAGGGTGTAGTGGTTGGCCGTGGCCAGTACTACCAGGGCTGTGCTCAAGGGGTAGAGGACGCCGAAGACGCCGGCTGCCCAGCGCCAAGCAGGCTGGGCGCCGGCCAGGCGCCAGACCACCAGCGAGCACCACACCGCCCACGCCAGGTGCATGGAGGGCATGGCCGCCAGCTGGTCGGCGTGGGAGATGAGCAGGTTGTGCCAGGACCCCAGCCCGCCCACTTTTTCGACGACGTCGACGAAACCGGGGAGCATCCGGGGCGGCGCCAGGGGGTACAGCCAGAACACGGCGAAGCCGATCAAGTTGGCCAGCACGAGGTCGTTGCGCAGAGGCCGGTAAATGTCCGGCCGGTGCCACCAGGTCCAGGCGGCCAGGCCCAGGGTCACCCCGAAGATGGCGTTGTCGTAGAAGTCCGAGGCTATGTAGGCCAGGACGTGCTGGTGGGCCATCCAGTGGTCTAGGTAGTGCTCGGGCGCTATGCCCAGGCGTTGCTCGAACGAAAGTACGGCCTGGGCGTGGCGCAGCGCCAGGCCGGCACGCAGCGGCGCCAGGTTTTGCAGCCAGTCGTAGATCCACCCCAGGAAGGCGATCACCGCCAGCTCCAGGACGAGGGGGCTGCGCTCCGCCTTGGCCCCCGGCTGCGCTTTGGCCCCGGGACGGTCCGCGGCCACCGGCCCGGGCCGCTGGGCCGGGGGAGCGGGGGCGGCCCCGGGCGGGGCCGGTAAAAGGCCGGGGCCGCGGTACTCGTCCTCCACGACGGCCATGGCCAGCCAGCTTAGGAGGCAGGCGCCATATGCTCGGCGCGGTGCGAGCCCTCCTGCAGCGGGTCTCGGAAGCGTCGGTGAGTGTGGACGGCCAGGTGGTGGGCCAGATCGGCCGTGGCCTCTGCGCGCTCATCGGAGTGGGCGGTAAGGACGACGAGGCCGCCGCCGACCGCCTGGCGGCGAAAATCTGGCAGATCCGGCTTTTCCCCGACGAGGCCGGCAACATGAACCGCTCGGCGGCCGAACTGGGCCTGGCCGTGCTGGTCGTGAGCCAGTTCACCCTCTATGCCGACACGACCCGGGGCCGGCGGCCGTCGTTCGTCCAGGCCGCCCCTGCCGAGCAGGCCCAGGCCCTGGTCGAGCGGGTCGTGAGCCAACTGGAGGGGGCCGGGGCGACGGTGGGCACCGGCCGGTTCGGTGCCCGGATGCAGGTGCGGCTGGTCAACGAGGGCCCGGTGACGATCATGCTGGAGACCTGAGCCGGGCCCGGGCCGGCCGGGACCAAAGTCACGTTGGCGGCGGTCCTCTTGACGGGCTCGGGGGCGGCGGGCTAGGTTTCAACCAGTCCGACGGCCGCCGGCAGGGTACCGGCAGTCCTCGTTGAACCCGCACTGCGCCCTTGCGCAGCTGCCTTTAACAGGGGAGTTTGTGCTGTGCGTAAGTACCGAGTGTGGCCTGGCCGTGCTCCAGCAGGGATGGACGGGTACGCAGTACTTCTGTCTTCACGAGCTCCGGTCAACCGTGCAGGGGTGCCCGCGACCCGTGCGAAGGCCCGGGCTAGCACCATCGCCCGCCAGCGTCGCGTCCTTAGCGTCATGCTGTCGACCCTGACGGTACCCCTTGTGGTCGCGCTGGCCACCGGTTGGGCCGCCGCCTGGTGGGTCGTGGTGGCTTTGCTCCCGGTGCTGTGCAGCTACGTTGCCATCCTGGTGCGTGCCCGGCGGCAGATGGCTGAGCGAGAGATCGACGTGGCCTTTTTCGGCCCGGCCGGAAGGGTCGCGTACGGCCTGGAGGAGGTCTTCTCCGGTGCCGGCGAGCATGGTCCTCTCGAGCGGATGGCCGCCGGCGGTGCCGGCTCCTTCCGCTAGGTAGCAGGGGCCCTGGCAGTCCGGGGACGGCCCCTCAGTGGGCCGTGCCTTGGGCTGACCACGCCGCCAGTGCCGGGGCGAAGGCACCCGTGGCGCTCCACGCCAGGACGCGTAGCAGGAGCGCGTTGTCCCCGGACGTCT
The DNA here is from genome assembly GCA_049522375.1 of Acidimicrobiales bacterium. Lineage (GTDB taxonomy): Bacteria > Actinomycetota > Acidimicrobiia > Acidimicrobiales > Palsa-688 > Fen-671. Next base: position 7,958 of record JBEKNX010000148.1, read on the forward strand.
TCAGCCGGCCCTGCATGAAAGCGACACTGGGCGAAAGCCGCGCCTGGCTGACCAGCTCGGCGTCGGTTGGGCTCAGCGTCAATGTCAGCTCCGGCTCGCCCGGGCAGCCGGCGGACACCGGGCCGGGGCCCGTGGCCGTCCAGGAACAGCTCCATTGCCTGGGCGCCTCGGCCCCCGACGCGCCGGGCGGCCGCCGGGCCCCGGCCGGGGGCCGGGACCGGCTCGTGTCAGCCACGATAAGGGTCACCAGGGCGCCGGCCGGGTGCTCCCCGTCGGGGGCCGGAGGCGAAGTGGCGGTCAGAGCCGGCTCCGCTGCCTGACCCCGGCGAACAGGTCGTCCTCGGGCACCTGCGAGCCGGTGAGGTTGTGGGCGAGGTGGTACTCGTCCACGTAACCGAGCTCGTCCGCCGCCTCTTGGGGCAGCCCGAACCAGAACGGCGACTTGGGGTCGACCTGGGTGGCGTGTGCCCGCAGGGCGTCGTCGCGCACGCTTCGCCAATCGGCGATGTCCACCTCGGTGGTGACCTCTTCTTGAGGTAGCTCTGCCATCATGGCCAGACGCTCCTCCCCCCAGGGGATGGGCAGGCCCAGCTCGGCGAACTTCTCGATCATGGCCATCATGCGCCTTTTTGACCACAACGTGTAGTAGAGCTTCAGAGGCTGCCAGGGCGGCCCTTCTTCGGGGAAGGACTCGGGGTCCCCGGCGGCGTGGAAGGCGGCCAGGCCGACCTCGTGGGCGCGGATATGGTCGGGATGGGGGTACATCGACTGGTGAGCCGGGTAGATGACCATGACCTGGGGCTTGGTCCGGCGGACGACGGCCACGAGGCGGGCTGTGGCCTCATTGACAGGGGTCTGGAAAAACGACTCGGGCCGCTCGTTGGCTTCCGTGCCCGGCATCCCCGAGTCCCGGTAGCCCAGCATGACCACGTCGTCGTAGCCGATGACCTCGGCTGCCTGCGCCAGCTCTTGCGCTCTCACCTGGGGCAGACGGGCCAGGATCTCGGGCCGGTCCATGGCCGGGTTGAGGATCTCTCCCTCTTCGCCGCCCGTGCAGCACACCAGCACGCAGTGCACGCCCTCAGCTTGGTATCTCGCCACCGACGCCGCGCCTTTGGAGGACTCGTCGTCGGGGTGGGCGTGCACGCAGAGCATGCAAAGCCTGTCGTTCATCCCACCAAGATAACGGCCGCCGCGCCCGTGTTCGGTGCTCCCGGGCCGGGCGCCGGCCCGCCCGGTGCCATGGCGAGGCGGCTGCCGCGCTACCCGGGCCACCCGTGCGCGTCCGCCACCCCTACGATGAGCCGGTGCCAGAGGGGATCTTCTTCCGTCAACTGCTCGCCGGCCAGGAGTTCGCCGTCGGTGACCAGTTCGCCACCACGATGCGCAACCACGTCTATGTCATCGGCGACTCGGCCAGCGGCGAGGCGCTGCTCGTCGACCCGGCTTACGACGTGGCCGCCCTGGTCGGTTGGCTGGGCCGCAGCGGCCTGCGCCTGACCGGCGTCCTGGCCACCCACTACCACGCCGACCATGTCGGTGGGCAGATCTTTGGCGAGCACATCGAAGGCCTGGTCGACCTGCTCGAGCTGGCCGACGTGCCCGTGCACGTGCAAAAAGACGAGGTGCCCTGGGTGGGCGACATGACCGGCGTGCCTGTGTCCTCGCTCGTGGCCCACAAGGACGATGACGTCGTCCGGGTCGGCTCGGTGGGAGTGCGCCTCCTGCACACCCCGGGCCACACGCCCGGCAGCCAGTGCTTTGTCGTGGGCGACAACCTGGTCTCGGGGGACACGCTGTTCCTCGAGGGCTGCGGGCGCACCGACCTCCCCGGCGCCGACCCCGACGCCATGTACACGAGCCTCCAGCGGCTGGCCAGCCTGCCGGGCCGCTTCACGCTGTGGCCGGGGCACCACTACTCGCCCGAGGCCTCGGGCCGTCTGGAAGGGGTGAAACGCACCAACTCCGTGCTCGCCCGGCTGGACAGGGACCTCTGGCTGCGCCGGTTTACCTGACCGGGCCAAACGAGCGGCGCCCGAGCGACTGGCGCCGCCGGCCAATTTTGCGGTCATGTTGTTGGGCGTGACGAAACAGCTCGTGATCGAGGCCCGGGGGCTGCGCAAGTCCTACCAGGGCACCGTCGCCCTCGACGGTCTCGACCTGGAAATGGCCCGGGGCGAAGTGCTGTCGCTGCTCGGGCCCAACGGCGCCGGCAAGACCACCACAGTGGAGATCCTGGAGGGCTACCGCCGGCGTGACGCCGGCGAGGCGCGGGTACTGGGCGAGGACCCCGGGCGCGCCGGGGCGGCATGGAGGGCGCGGCGGGGGATCGTCCTGCAGACCAGCGATGACGTCGCCGACCTCTCTGTGTTGGAATGCGTCCGCCATTTCTCCCACTTCTACCCGGCCCCCGCCGACGTCGACGAAGTCATAGACCGGGTGGGCCTCACCCCGAAGCGGGGCTCCCGGATCCGGGCGCTGTCAGGCGGCCAGCGCCGGCGGGTGGACGTCGCCCTGGGGATGATCGGCCAGCCCGAGCTCATCTTCCTGGACGAGCCCACCACCGGCTTTGACCCCGAAGCGCGCCGGCAGTTCTGGGAGGTGGTGCGCAACCTGGCCAAGGTGGGCACGAGCGTCCTGCTCACCACTCACTACCTGGAGGAGGCCGAGGCCCTGGCCGACCGGGTGGCCATCATCCACGCGGGCAAGGTGGTAGCCAGCGGGCCGCCGGCCGAGCTGGGCGGGCGCCAGCAGGGCGCGGCCACGGTTTCCTGGTTCGGGCCCAATGGTTGGCAGCACGAGCAGACCTTCGAGCCGACGGCGCTGGTGGCCCGGCTGGCGGCGGAGTTCGGCGGCGAGGTGCCCCAGCTCAGGGTGACCCGTCCGAGCCTGGAGGACGTGTACCTCCGGCTGATCGGTGCCGCCGCCGGTGCCGGCCAGGACGAGGCCCGGTGAGCGCGCCCTCGGGCAGCACCGGCCCGCCCGTGGCCCGGGCGGGTGCCGGCGGCGCCCAGCGCCCTCGCTCGCCGGCCCGGGCCTTCGTCATCGCCTGCCTGGCCCGGGGCCAGGTCGAAATCCTGCAGTTCTTCCGCAGCCGCGACGCCGTCGTCTTCACCTTGGCCTTGCCCGTCGTGCTGCTGGCCATGTTGGCGTCGATCTTCTCCGGCCGCGTTCTCCATACCGGCGTGCGTTATAGCCAGCTTTACACCACCGGGCTCCTGGCCGGCGGCCTGGCGTCGACGAGCTTTTTGAACCTGGCCATAGCCATTGCCGGCGAACGCGAGAACGGCGCGTTGAAGCGCCTGGCGGGCACGCCGATGCCGAGGAGCTGTTATTTCGTGGGCAAGGCGATCGTCGTGCTGGTGACGTGCACGCTGGAAGTGGCGGTGCTGTTGGTTTTCGGCCACGTCCTCTACAACGTGGCTTTCCCGAGCTCGTTGGGCCGGTGGTGGACATTCATCTGGGTCACTTTCCTGGGGGCGACCTGCTTGGCCCTGGTGGGCATCGCCATCAGCAGCCTGCCCCGCACCGCCCGGTCCGCCGCCCCCGTGGTCAACTTGCCGTTCCTGGTGCTGGAGTTCATCTCCGGCGTGTTCGTGCCCTTCACGTCCCTGTCGAAGGGCATTTACAATTTCGCCGGCTTTTTCCCGCTGCGCTGGATAGCGGCCGGTTACCGCTCGGCGCTACTACCCTCCTACTTTGCCCGATTAGAGCCGGGGCACGTTTGGGACCATGGCGAAATGGTGCTGGTGCTCGTGATCTGGTGCGCCGTCGGGTTGTTCGTCTCGGCGCGGACCTTCCGCTGGACGGGCCGGGGCGAGCGGTAGGCCTGATCGCGGCCGGGCCCGCCCGCTCGTCCAGGCTGCCCGCTTGTTCAGGGCGGCGTGCGCAGTGCCCGCCAAACCCGGCGCGCCGGCAGATGGCGGCTCACCAGGGCCACAAATGCCTGCTCGTCGTCCCGG
>JBEKNX010000149.1:0-9911 GCA_049522375.1 Acidimicrobiales bacterium
GCGGTGCTGTTGTAACGCCTTGCTGCTGAAGGGGAAGGTGCTCTTCAGCAGCAAGGCTGTTGCCTGTGGTCTGGCCGAGGGCGTCCCGGATGGCCGGTAAAGGCCGGGCGTCACCTGTCGATACTAACTATAACTGAGCACTAGATTTGGAGGGCCCAAGTGGCAAAGAGCTCTGGTATCGGGCTGGACATCGGCTCCTCAGCGGTAAGGGCCGCGGAGATCGCGGGGCACGGTGAGCACGAGGAAATCGTAAAGTTTGACCAAGTTGGCCTGCCGGTCGGCGCCGTGGTCGAGGGCGAGATACGTGACCCGACGGCGGTGAGCGCCGCCCTCAAGCGTCTGTGGACCGAGGGCGGTTTCAAGCGACGCGACGTAGTCCTGGGTGTGAGCAGCCAACGGGCCATGGTGCGCCAGATCGAAGTCCCGCAAATGAGCCCTAATGAGATGCGCTCGGCCCTGCGCTACCAGATCGGGGAACTGCTGCCCATCCCGGTCGAACAGGCCGTGTTCGACTTCGCTGTGCTGGGCCCCGGGCCCAGCGGAGGCGACGGAGGAGCGACGACGCGGCTACTGGTGGTGGCGGCTCAACAGGACATCGTCAAGGAGGCGATCGCCGTCGTGAGGCGGGCCGGTTTGCGAGTGCGGGCCGTCGACGCGTCCCCACTGGCCTTGCTACGTGCGGTCCCGCCGTCGCCCGGCGGGGGCCTCGAGGCGGTGGTTTGTCTGGGCGCCCATTTAGTGGTGGTGGGTGTTCGTCAGGGCACGACACCGCGCTTCTTGCGCACCGTGACCAGTGGTAACGAAGCGGCGCGAGACGGCGCTATGGAGACGGCCGGGGTGGTCCAGGCAGGCGACGGGCGCCGGGCCCTGGGCGGTGCCGGCGCGTCGCGGCGATTGGAGCCCGTGGTAGAGGAAGTGCGCAGCTCGATCGAGTTCTTCCTCGGCCACAACCAGGGCGAAGTCCTGGAGCGGGTCGTCGTCACTGGTGGTGCGGCCCAAACCGAGGGCTTGGTGGACAGGATCCGTGCCGCGGTGAACGTGCCGGTCACTTTGGCCGCGGTGGGGCCGACGGCCAAGGCGTCTCAGCTCCACCTGAGCGAAGCGCAATTGAAAGAAGCGTCAACCAGGTGGACGACGGCCGTCGGTCTCGCCCTGTGGAGGACCGGGCCAGGCCCGGCGCCTTCCCTGCTCCCCGAGGAGATAAGGCAGCGTCGTCAGTTCCAACAGGCGTTGGCCGGCTCCGCCGCCGGGGTCCTGGTGGTCGCACTGGGCCTGGGGGTCGTATCGTACTCCGGGGCCAGGACCGCGTCGCAGGTCCAGAACGAAATAGCGAGCGACAACGCCCAGGCGGCGGCGTTACAGGTACAAATAAACAAGCTGGAGGTTGTTACCCACGTCCGCTCCGAAGTCGCCGCGCAGCGGCAGCTGGCGGTCACCGCCTTGCAAGGTGACGTGGCCTGGGTCAGCCTGGTGCACCGTATCGCCGACGCCCTGCCCAAAGGTGTCACCCTGACGCAAATGGCCTTCGCCAGGACGCCGCCGTCAACGGGCTCGTCCCCGGCCGCGGCGGGAGCGGCCAGTACCGCCGGCAGCGCGCCGGACTACTTCGGCACTATCAGCCTTTCCGGGCAAACCGTCAACGGCCCGAAATCCGTCTCCCAGATAATTGATGCCCTGTCCGCCGTCCGGGGCATCGGCGCCGTGTGGGTACCCCAAACGGCGAAAGCGGTGGGCGGTGGGACGTCGTCGACTGGTACCGGGTCGAGTGGCGCGGGTGGCGACGGGGCCAGCTCATCGCCCTCCCGGGTCATGAGCAAGGGCGCAGCACCGGGCGGCGCCGGAAGTGCAACCTCCACCCCGGCCAATGACGGTCCCACAACCTTCACATTGAACGCTGACATCACATCGGCGGCGCTCAGCGATCGCAGCGCCGACCTGCCCGGAGGTACAAAGTGACTCTTACCCGCCGTATCGCTCTGATCACCCTTGGCGCCCTGGTCATCGTGGTGGGCGCCTGGTACGGCGCCCTGTGGCGGCCGGCCGAAAAACACCTGGCCACGCTGAGGTCCGAGCAAACCACGGCTGCCAACAACGTGATGACTTTGCAGGCCCAAGCCGACGTGTTGAGGGGCGAGCAAAAACAACTGCCCAAGGACAGAGTCGAGCTCTCGCAACTGCAGGCCGCCATCCCCAATGGGCCCAGCCTCGACCAGCTTATAAAGGTGGTCGACAATGCGGCCCACGACGCCGGCGTTTCTCTGACTGCCCTGGCTACGCCTCCGCCAATAGGTTGGGGCGCGAACGGCCCGAGCACCTCGGCTGTGCCGGGCCCAGGGCCGCAGGACATCCAGGTGAGCGTCGGTTTGCAGGGTAGCGACCGCGGGGTGCTCAAATTTATTACCGACTTGGACTCGCAGCCTCGGCTGTTCGTGGTCAACTCGTTCACCCTGGATTCGGCAGGCAGCGCTCCGGCTTCGGCCGGGGCGGGAGCACCGGTCGTTCCGGGCACCTACTCGGTCTCCGTGGACGCCTTCTACATATCGGCGGTGGCCAACAACCCGGTCTTCCCCGGGCCCGCGTAGGTGGGTAGGGGGACTGGCCCCGAAAGGGCGGCCGGGAACGAGCCCCCGGCACGGACGCGGCGCGACGGCCGTCCGCTGCGCCGGAAATGGCCGCAATACCCGAAGCCTGCCTCAACCGGACCGGAGCCGAAGCCGATAATCAGAGACGTGGGGACCCCTAAGACCCTTTACACTTGGCGCGACGCGGCCAGGCACAGGCGACGCCGACCATGCCCGGAGACGTGCGAGGCCGGCGCGGCGGACGGCTTCGCCATCCTTGAGGTCGTCATCGCCTTCACGATGTTGGTCATCATCCTCATCCCGGCCGCCGCGCTCTTCAGCACGGTGATAGGGATATCGGCTAATGCTCGCAACCGGGTCGAAGCCGCCAACTTGGCCGCGCAACAGATCGACGTGGGACGAGCCACATCGTTCGGCACCCTCGCCGCTCAAGCTTCGGGTGGGACGGTCCAAACCGCTACGGCCAAAGAAGGTGGCATCACCTTCACGATCGCTCAAAGCGCAGCATGGGTCAACGAGAGCACCAATGCCTGCGGCGGCACGGGCAACGGCGCGCCAGGGACCCAACCGATCCTGGCCATGACGGAGACGGTCACGTGGCCCGATATGGGCTCGACCCACCCCATCGTGGCGCAAACAGATGTCGCCCCGCCCGCGGGGTACTACTCCAACTCTCTGGGCAACCTCGCCGTAGACGTCGTCGACAGCAACGGCGCGCCGGTTGTCGGAGCGTCGGTGACCATCACCGGCCCCACCGACGCCGGGCCGATACTGACCGGGGCGACCGGGTGCGCCTTCGCCGCCTTCTTGAACCCGGGTGCTTATGCCATCAGCGCCTCAATGGCCGGCTACGTGGACATGGACGAGAACCTGACGGCGACCAAGTCCAACCTGGCCATCGGCGCCGGGTCGACGGTGGGGTGGACGCTGAACTACGCTCCCGCCGCCCAAGTGCCTATCAGCTACACGTCCACGGCGGCGCAGATGCCCCCGCCGACGACGACCACGACGGTGGCGCCCACCACGACCACCACGTTGGCGGGCCCGACCACCACCACCTCGAGCACGACCACGACGCCAGGGGGGACGACCACGACCACGACGCCGCCGGGCACGGTCACCTACCCGACTAATGGGTACCCCGTCACCGTCAACGACGGCGCCTACCTGCCCGCCCCGGTCACCTACTCCGCCCCCCTGGCGGGTGCGCTGCAGCTGTGGCCCTATTCCAACGGGTACGACATTTACCCGGGCGGGTGCGCAGATAACGACCCCGCCGCCTACGGCACCCCTACGCCGTTCACCGTCAGCCAGGGCGTCAGTTCGCCCGACACCCTGCAGGTCTACGGCGTTTCCATTACCGCGACCAGCGCCGCCGGCTCGGTGACGAGCCTCCAGGTCACCGCTACGGACACCTCGAGCACCTGCAGCGCCCCGAACAACGGTTTCAGCTTCAGCCCGGTCGCCGGCAGCAGCACGGTCATCGCCATCCCCCTGGGCACTTTCTCCCTCGAGGTCACGGGTACGGCCAATGGCAGCAGCGTGTCGGGCACGATAACACTGCCGCAGGAAACCGGGGCCGCACTGCCTCCCCAGAACGTGACGTTATCGTGACGCACCCAAAAAGGTTGGTCCTCAAGCACCGGAGAAAGTTGGCGAAAACACAGGCGAGGACGGGCGACGAGCGGGGGATGACCCTGGTCGAGCTGATGATCGCCTTTTTGTTGACCACCATCTTGTGCGTAACGGCCATGTCGGCAACGTCCGCCCTGGTCAGGGACGCCACCAACGCCAACACCCGCATCCGGCTCAATTCCGAGGCACAGCTGGTCATGGACGGCATAAGCAGGCAGGTCCGGGCCGCCACTTATGCCGCCAATGGCTACCCCTCTTTGGAGCCGGTGGCTTACGCCAGCGCCAACGAGATCACTTTCTACGCCAGTCTCCTGCCCAACTCTCTCGGGTCGGGGCCGGTGAAGTTCGACGTCACCGCGACTGGCTCGGACCTCGTCGAGACCACCTGGCAGCCGGACACCGGCAGCGGCGGGTCGGGCTGGACCTACACCACCCCCGGCGTGGCCCAGACGCTGGCCACCGACGTTGACCCTTCCCACGTCCTGTTCACCTATTACGGGTGCCCACCGCTGGAGCAGCAATGTGTCCAGGTCGACCCCCTCACCGATCCCGGTGCGAACCTGCCCGTACCGATGACGCAGCAGGACGCGGACAGCGCCGGCGGGACCGGGATGATCCACGCCGTGGTGATCGACCTGTGGCTAGATCCCAACGGCGCCGGGAACGGCCCCTTCGTAGAGGTCACGACGACGGTGCACCTTATCAACGTCGACTTCAGCAACCCATTGACGTCCTAAGGGAGTGACGAGGAAGATGCGCACCAACTGGCCCGTGCGGCCGTTGCCTCGACGGGCAGGCGGGCACGAGGGCAATCCATGGCGCCGGGACCGCCGGGACGCACGGGCGGGCGCGGGCGAGCGAGAGAGTGGGTTCGCTCTCATCTTGGTCATCACGGTGATGACCGCCGTCCTGCTCGGGGGCCTGGCGGCGGTGGACTACGTGTCCGGTTACCTCCCCATCGCGCACACGGACGAGTCCCGCCAGGCCGCCCTGGCTGCCGCGGAGGCGGGCGTTGACGACTACGTCAACCGTCTCAACGAGGACCCCAACTATTGGAACGACGGCTCCGACGCGTCCAACGTGGCCATGCAGGGGGGAGGCATACCGGGTGGGAGCGTGCCCAATACCGGCCCGTGGGGCTGGGTCCCGGTCGCGCCCGGGAGCTCCGCTGATTTTCACTACTACGTGGACACCTCGGACATGACGAGCTACAAGGAGACGGACTCCGCCACCGCCAGCTGGGGGACCATCTACATCACGTCGACGGGCAAGGTCGGCAACGTGACCCGCACCATCGAGGTCGGCGTCCGCCAAGCCGACTTCCTGTCCAACCTCTACCTGAGCAATTACAACGTCGTAGACCCGATCATGGAAGCGGACTCGGGAGCCATGTCGCTGGCCAGTGCGCAGGCTTGTGTGGTCTACGGCTGGGCGGTCAATGCGGCCGGCCAAAACGGGTACGGCCCGTCGCCCGGGGGCTGTTGGACCATGTTCAACTACTGGATCAGCGGCAACGTGGTCAATGGCCCCATGCAGACCAACGACGATTACTACATCTGTGGTGACCCGCAGTTCGACGACAGCGTCACCAGCGCCGACCCCAGCGCCGCGGACAGCCCGTACTGGCTCGACCACGCTTGCGTTGGGGCGGGGCAGTTCCCCCATGGCAACACGGTGGGCGGAGACTATATGGCGGACGCCAGCGGCAACGCCATGGCCGCCACGTACCAGAAGACGGTGCCCTTCCCGGCCAACGCCTCGTTCATCGAGGCCTATGCCTCAACGACGGCCAACGCCAACCTGGGCTGCCTGTACTACGGGCCCACTTCCATTACTTTTTCCGGCAAGCAAATGCAGGTTTACAGCCCGGACACGCCGTCTTCCAATACCAATTGCCTGGGGGCCACCCCGGCGACGTGGCTGCCGCTGCCCGCCAACGGGGTGATCTACGTCGCCAACTTGCCGTCCTCCCTCGGGGGCAACCCGACTACCTGCCCGGTGGACTCGCCGTCCTGGGCCGACCTGGCCACCGAGCCCGGGACCCAGTGCCTGGGCAATGCCTTCGTGGAGGGCACGGTGGACGGGCAGGTTACGGTGGCTACTGACAACAACATCTACCTTGTAGGGCCCACGTCCGACGATTGGGGGAACATGACAGTAGGGGCCGCATCCCTGGTGGGCGGCGACGTCATGGGCCTGGCGGCCAGCAAGTTCATCCTGGTCAACCATGACGTCAGCGGCGGACCGGACAACTTCGGGCCGGCGGGGTGCACCTCCAGCGGGCCCGGCGCCTGCCCGGAGTCGTATGCCCCCATCGTGGAAACCCCCACCATCGACGCCGTAGTCTTCACCGTCAACGATGCCCTCGGCACCAGTGACTTCTGGGCCGGCGGCGTCATGGGCAACATGACCATCAACGGTGCCATTGTCAGTAACTTCATGGACGTCGAGGGCGAGTTCTCCGGCTGCTGCCTGGTCACCGGTTACAACGAGATCTACAACTGGGACAGCCGTCTTGCCCACCTGACCCCGCCGTATTTCATCCCCCCGGACCAAAGCCAGTGGGCCGAGACCACGTACTCCGAGCTGCCGGCTGAAAACGACTGACCCCAGCCTCTCCGGGGACTGGCGCCGGCTTCCTCGCCCGGGGCCGGTGCGGGCGGCCCGGCATTAGTATCGGCGGTCGTGCTTCGTTTTCTCACCGCCGGCGAGTCGCACGGCAAAGCCCTGGTGGTCATCGTGGAAGGGTTTCCCGCCGGTCTGCCGGTCGAGGCCGGGTACATCTCCGACGAGCTGGCCCGCCGGCGCCTCGGTTACGGCCGCGGCCCCCGTATGCGCTTTGAGGCCGACGAGCTCACCCTGGTGGGCGGGGTGAGGCACGGCCGTACCATCGGTTCGCCGGTGGCCATCGAGATCGCCAACTCCGAGTGGCCCAAGTGGACCGAGGAGATGTCCCCCGCTCCCGGCCAGACGTCCAAGCCCCTCACCCAGCCCCGCCCCGGCCACGCCGACCTGGCCGGTATGCAGAAGTACGCCCTGGCCGAGGCGCGTGACGTCCTGGAGCGGGCCAGCGCCCGGGAGACGGCGGCCCGGGTGGCCGCCGGTGCCGTGTGCAAGCTCCTGCTCGGCGCACTGGGCACCCAGATCGTGAGCCACGTGGTCCAGATGGGGCCGGCGGTAGCCAAGGCGGGGTGGCGGCCGGGCCCGGCGGACCTCGAGGCGGTCGACCTTTCTCCCGTCCGCTGCTTTGACCCCGAGGCCGAGGCCGAGATGGTGGAGGCGGTCAAGGCGGCCGCCCGGGACGGCGACTCCCTCGGCGGCGTAGCCGAGGTGGTCGCCTACGGCGTGCCCGTAGGCCTGGGCAGTCATGTCCACTGGGACCGCAAGATCGACGGGCTGCTGGCCCAGGCGCTCATGAGCATCCACGCCGTGAAGGCGGTCGAGATAGGCGAGGGCATCGAGGTGGCTGGCTTGCGCGGCTCTGTCGCCCACGATGCCATCGGTTGGGACCCGACGGAGCACAACTACCCTCGGGCCTCCAACCGCGCCGGGGGAGTGGAGGGGGGGATGACCAACGGGGAGCCGGTGGTGGCCAGGTGCTACATGAAACCCCTGGCCACCCTCAACCGCCCGGTGCTGAAGACGGTCGACGTGGTGACCAAGGAAGAGACGGTCTCGTTCAAGGAGCGCACCGACCACACCGCCGTGCCCGCCATGGGCGTCGTAGCCGAGACGATGATGGCCTGGGTGCTCGCCGGCGAGGCGCTGCGGAAGTTCGGCGGGGACTCGATGGGCGAGCTCGTCCGCAACCGCGACGGCTACCTCGCCGGCCTGCGGGCTTGAAGCCAGCCTCGGGCCCGCCGTCGCCCGAGCCGCGTGTGCTGCTCGTCGGCATGATGGGTACGGGCAAGTCGACGGTGGCAGGGCTGCTGGCCAGCGCGCTCGGCTACGGCCTGGTCGATACCGACCGGCTGGTCGAAGCGCGGGCGGGCCGGACGGTGGCGGAGATCTTCTCGCAGGAAGGTGAGCAACATTTCCGATCGGCCGAGGCGCATGCCGTCGCTGAGCTGGGCGAGATGGAGGGGCCTGTGGTGGTGAGCGTCGGCGGCGGCGCCGTGCTCGCCGCCCCTAATCGCCAAGCGATGCGGGCGCTCGGCACGGTGGTCTGGTTGCGGGCCCGCCCGGCGACCCTGGCGGAGCGCGTCGGCGCCGGTCACGGCCGGCCACTGCTTTCGACCGGTTCCGACGAATCGAGCGGGGCAACGGCGCCGCACGAGGTCCTCGTCCGGTTGGACGACGAACGCCGCGCCCTGTACGAGGAAGTGGCGGACCTGGTCGTCGACGTCGACGACCTCTCGGCGCCTCAGGTGGCCCGGCGGGTGGCGGACGCCTTGGCGGAGCGAAGTGCCCGCGCCCGGGGCGGCCGTCCCGGCTAGTGTCAGGCCCACTTATGCCCGAGCCGCCGATCCGGCAGGTTACGGTCGGCGACGTGCCGGTCCGCGAGGTCGCCGTAGACCTGGGGCCGAGGTCGTACCCGGTGCTGGTCGGTCGCGGCGCCCGGCACGCCTTGAGCTCGGTGGTGCCGGCCGGGGCCAGGAAGGTGGCTGTCGTCACCCAAGCGGGCATAGACGTCGCCGTGGAAGCGGGCACGGAGCAGCGCACGTTCCTTATTGGTGACGGTGAGCAGGCGAAAAGCTTCGCCACCGTCGAGGAGCTGTGCCGGGGCTTTGCCCAGTTCGGGCTCACCCGGGCCGACCTCGTGGTGGGCGTGGGCGGGGGAGTGGTGACCGACGTGGCCGGCTTCGCCGCCGCCGTCTACCACCGCGGCGTTGCCGTCGCCCAGGTCGCCACCACACTTCTGGGCCAGGTCGACGCCGCCATCGGGGGAAAGACCGGGGTCAACTTACCCGAAGGGAAAAACCTGGTGGGCGCCTTCTGGCAGCCGGTCGCCGTCATCTGTGACACCGAAGTACTGTCGTCGCTACCTCCCCGGGAGTACCGCAGCGGCCTGGGCGAGATGGCCAAGTACGCCTTTTTGGGCGTCCCCGGCTTGGCCGCCATGGACCTGGAGGAGGCGGTGGCGAGTTGCGTGGAGTGCAAGGCCGCCTTCGTTTCCGATGACGAACGGGAGACCGCCAGCCTGGCCGGTGCGGGCAGCCTGCCCGCTGCTGGCGGCGCCGGTGCCGGGCGTACCCGGGGCGGGCGGGCGCTGCTCAACTACGGCCATACGCTGGCCCATGCCCTCGAGACAGAGGCCCGCTACGACCTCCGCCACGGCGAGGCGGTGGCCGTGGGCCTGGTCTTCGCCGCTCGCCTGGCGCGCCAGCTCGGGCGGGTCGGCGATGAGCGCGTGGCCGAGCACGACCGGGTGGTGGCGGCCTACGACCTGCCCTCACGGCTCCCGGTCGGCGTTGACGCCGCCCGCCTGGTGGCGGTGATGGGCAGGGACAAGAAAGCGACGGGAGGGGGCCTGACTTTCGTGCTCGACGGGCCCGACGGTCTAGAGGTCGTGCCCGGCGTCGGCCAAGACGATGTCCTGGCCGCACTGGCCGCGCTACCACGGGGGCCGGTGGGCCAGTGACCGGCCCCCGGACGGCGCTAAGCTCCAAGCACCTGGCTGCCGATTAGCAGGTGTAATGGAGATTTCCAGCGTGCGTAGAGCCGCCGGCGACAACGGGCCGGGCGGTCGGTGAT
>JBEKNX010000150.1:0-9875 GCA_049522375.1 Acidimicrobiales bacterium
GGCGCCTTCGGCGCTTTGGCACGCCAGGTGGCCGTCGGCTTGTCACTAAACCTTGGGGTCGTGAAGGTCCAACTGACCGGTCCGGCGAGGAACCGGCCGGGCCCCGCCCTTGCGCTCCGCAACCTGCTCGAAGTGCTGGTACGGGCAGCGGACAGGGCCCCGACCCTGCTCCTGGTGGACGAGTTCTCGTTCATTGCCGACGTGCCCGGTGCCGCGGGCGCCTTACGGACTGCGACTCAGCACCACTACCAGGACATGGGCATGATCTTCGCCGGCTCGCATCCCTCGATGATGCGAGCGTTGTTCTCAGCCCGGGCCCAGCCGTTCTACGGGCAGGCAGACCTGGTTGAGATCGGCCCGCTTTCGGCTCGCGCCGTCAAGGAGATCGTGACCACAGGCTTTGCGACCACCGGCCGCGACGCCGGCGGGCTAGGCGGGCTGTTGGCCTCCTTTGCCCGCGGCCACCCTCTGCGGACCATGCAGTTGGCTGACGCGTGCTGGCGCCGCACGCCTCCAGGCGAAGGTGGTGACGACCACTGGGCGGAAGGGCTGGCAGATGTACGGGCCGCCACGGCTGAAGGGCTAGAGCTGCTGTACTCCGGGTTCAACCCCGGAGAACGTAGCGTCTTGCGGTCCGTGGCCCAGTCGGGGACGCTCTATGGTGCCGAAGCAGACCTGCTCGACTTGTCCAAGGGCACAGCCACTCATGCCCGACGTAGCCTCCTCAACAAGGGGGACATGGTCGGAACCGCCAGTGGCGTGCAACTGGTCGACCCGGTGCTGGCCGACTGGATCCGGTACCGGTTCCCTCTCTGAGGCCGATGAAAACGACAAGTCGACTGGCTTCTTTTCGACGGTACTTGGTCCGCTTAGATGGGTAACTGTTACCGGCATCTTTAGTTGACAACGGTTCGGCAGTACTCGGTGGCGGCATTTCGGCATGCGAAGAAGCGCCCGCCTCGGGGCCGCGCGAGCGGCTTCAGGGCGTTGGAACCCGGTTGTCATCGGTCCGACTTGCGCTCAGGCCATGCGTAGAACGGCCTTGACCGTCTGGCCGGTCTCGGCATCGCGCGCCGCTTGCTCGATCTGGTCGAAGTCGTAGAAGGTCATCAGGCGCTCTACCGGGAAGCGGCCTTGTTCCCAGAGCCGGACAAGCCGCGGTAGGAACAGATCAGGGATGCTGTCGCCCTCGACGATCCCGCGCACGACTCGGCCGCCGATGAGGATCGTGTTGACGTCGAGCGAGACCTCGGTGCCGAACGCCGGCGCCCCAATTACGCCGCAAACACCCATTGGGGCAAGACAGTCCACGCACAGACGGAGCACCGACGCGAGACCCGTGGTTTCGAGGCTGAAGTCTGCGCCGCCCCGGGTCAGCTCCCGGACAGCCTCAACAGGATCTGACTCTCGAGGGTCAAGGACGTGAGTCGCTCCCAACTCGCGAGCCAGCTGGAGCCGAGCCGGGTTGACATCGATGCCGATGATCGTGCTGCAGCCGGCAATCACGCCGCCAAGCACCGCGGCCATGCCTACGGTTCCTGTGCCGAACACGGCCAGGCTGGTCCCTACTGGCACCGCCAGGCTGTTCAAAACGGCACCGGCGCCCGTCTGTACCCCACAACCGAACGGCGCGACAACCTCGAGCGGGATCTCGCCCTCAACCTTGACGACGTTCCGCTCGTTGGCCACGGAATACGAAGCAAAGCTCGACTGTGCGAAAAAGTGGGCGTGGATGTCACCGAGCACGCTCGACCCGTCGACGGGACGGCTCGACGCGAAGTTGTGCTCGAAGAACCGGTGACAGTAGGACGGCTTCCCGCTCTGGCACGTCGGACAGCGGCCACACGAATTGAAGGTCATGCCGACACGGTCACCGGGGACGACTTTGGTGACAGCCGACCCGACCGACTCTACGGTACCGGCACCCTCATGGCCGAGGACGACGGGAAGCGGCACCGGGTACCACTGGTCGCGGCAGATCAGGTCGGTGTGGCAGACGCCGGCCGCGGCGACCCGCACCAAGATCTCGTCAGAGCGAAGCGGGCCGAGCTCGAGTTCCTCGAGTGCGAAAGGGGCCCCTTGTGAAGCTGTAACCGCGGCGGTGATCTTCATTTCGGTCGCTCCCATCGCCCGAGCTGGAAGAGGTCGAGCGCGTCCGCAGAAACGATACACATCTAGCGGTGCAACGGCAACGGTGCCTTCCGGTGCGACTCACTGATGCAGTCCTCGGCTCAACCTCGTAGCACCAGTCGACTGCTTTCCGCTCCAACCCTTCGCCGACGAGGAGAGGACGAAGGGCGTCCCACCAGCGATAAGCCGTACGGCAGGGTATCGATAGACGTGGGAGGCCCCCGGCATGCACTCGACCGACGATGTACTCGTTGACCATCGCGCTCGCC
The DNA here is from genome assembly GCA_049522375.1 of Acidimicrobiales bacterium. Taxonomy (GTDB): domain Bacteria; phylum Actinomycetota; class Acidimicrobiia; order Acidimicrobiales; family Palsa-688; genus Fen-671. The sequence goes on from JBEKNX010000150.1 coordinate 2,400, forward strand.
GGGGGAAGCGGGCAAAGCGCTCATGTACGCGTTCCGATCGGTGCAGAATGGGGCCTATCGCAAGCCTAGACAGACCAGAGGTGGAGCCATGACTGACGCGACGGCCGATTATCACGAGATCCTTCGGGTCCTGGGGCTTTACATCGAAGGGTCATCGAAGGGCGATGCCAGCAAGCTGAAGCAGGTGTTCCACGAAGACGCCCGGATGTTCGGCGGCGCTGGTGGCACCCGCTACGACGTACCGATCGCTGAATTCATCGGCATGGCTGCGGCAATGCCCGCCGACACCGGCAGTTACCAGGGCGCCGTCAGATCGGTGACACAGATGGGAGATGCCGCCGCCGCGGTCGTCGCTGAGGACGGTTGCTGGGGCGACGTGTCATTTGTCGACTTCTTTTCGCTCGCCCGGATCGGGGGCGTCTGGAAGATCGTGAACAAGTGTTTCGCTCACACCGCGGGAAAGATGCCCGCGGAGTAGAGAAGCGACAGTCCCACTCGATTACCTCCCTCAACGTGCGGCGCGGGTTCTTGCGTCCCACCGACACGATTGGGAGGAAACTCTGGTCACGGCCAGTCGCAGGTCGGAGACGTCGCCACGGGTTTCGTGGCATTATTCGGTATGGCTGACGGGCCGCCCGAGGTGACCGGGCCCCGAAGCGCGGCCAGTGGGCGCGACCAAGCTGCGGGGGCCGCCCGGCGCTCGCGCTTGCGCCGGGCGGCTGCGGTAACAACGGCAGGGGTGCTCCTCGGCCTGGTCGCCTGCGACGTTTGGGTGGCTGGCGTGCGGGCCTGGTGGGACCGGCACTCCTTCACGAGCTGCGTCGTCTCCAGCCTGCTCGTGCTCGGGGTGACGGTCCTCATCATCGACGAGGTCCTCGCCCGCCGCCAGCGCCGGGAACGGGCCGGGCCCGTGGCGGTCCAGGCCCTCATCGTCTACGGGGACGGCGCTTTGGCCCTGCACAAGGTCTCACCCGCCCCGGCAGCGGGGGGGCGGCGACGGCACCGTCGCCGCCTTGAGGGCGGGCAGGTCGAAAATGGACGCCCGCGTCGGCCCGCTGGCGGCCCGGCTGGCGGACAAGGACAGGACCCCGCTCGACGCGCTCGACAACCTGGCCGCTCGACGGCCCGTACCGGCCGGAGCCCCGGCCCAAGGAGGGTGAGCGAAAGATGACCGCCCCGGCCAGGACTACCACCGTCGACCTTCGAGCCGCGCAGCTCCTAAAGGACAAGGGGGTGTGGGCGTTCTCCCTGGCGGTCGGTTCGGTGCTGGTGGTGCTGATGACCCTGTTCTACTTCGGGTCGATAGTCGACCCCACCGCGCACCTGCACGGCCTGCCGGTAGTCGTCGTCGACCAGGACGCCGGCGCCGCCACGGCCTCGGGGCGGGTGGACCTGGGCGACCAGGTGGTCGGCGCCCTCACCAAGACGCCCGCGGTCACCGACAAGCTCGCTGTCACGGTCCTGTCCCTTTCGCAAGCCGAAACGGGAATGAACAAGGGTGCCGCCTACGCCGTCGTCGTCGTCCCGTCCGGCTTCAGCGCCTCGGTCCTCGCCCTGGTCGGCGGGCCTACGCCGGCCTCGGCTCCGGCGTCGCTGCCCACGGTCGAACTGATGACCAACACGCGCGCCGGCACGCTCGGCGTGAGCCTGGCCGAAGGGGTGTTACAGCCGGCGCTGGCCGAGGTCTCCCGCACGATCGGCCAGCACCTGGAGGCCGAAGCGGCCCCCGGCGGGCCCGACAGGGCGCTGCTGGCAAACCCGATAACGGTGTCGGCCGAGACCTACCGGCCGCTGCCTGCCCATGCCGGGCTCGGGCTGAGCGCCTTTTACATTTCCCTGCTCATCATGATGTGCGGGTTCCTCGGCGCCACCATCGTGAACAGTTCCGTCGACTCCGCCCTCGGCTACGCCACGAGCGAAGTTGGGCCGCGCTGGAGCCAGAAGCTCCCCCGCCGGATCACGCGCTGGCAGACCCTGGTGGCCAAATGGGTGATAGCCGTGCCGGCGACCTTGTTGTTCACCGGGCTGCTAATGGGGGTGGCGGCCGGCCTGCTGCGTATGGACGCGCCCCACTGGCCCGAGCTGTGGGTGTACGGCTGGTTCGCCGCCGCCGTGGTCGGCATCGGGACGCTGGCTCTGTTCGCCGTGCTGGGGGCCCTCGGCCGGCTGTCGACGCGAGTGGCTGCGGTCGCCCGCGAACCGCGCGGGTAGCATCGCGCCGTGCGCCTTAGCCAAGAGGAAGCGCGGGTGATCGGTAGCTTGATCGAGAAGCAGCTGACGACGCCGGACCAGTACCCCTTGACGCTGAACGCCCTGCTCTTAGCATGTAACCAGTCCTCTAACCGCGATCCCGTAGTGGCCTTCGATGAGGGCACTGTTGACCACGCCCTAGCGGCGCTCAAGGTGGCCGGGCTAATGCGCCTCGTCCACCCCTCGCACGGCCGGTCCGTCACTCGTTACCAGCAGCTCCTAGGAGAGAAACTCGCGATCAGCGAGCGGCAAGCTGCCTTGGTTGCGGTGCTGCTCCTCAGGGGGCCACAGACAGCTGGCGAGCTGCGTTCTCGGAGCGCGCGCATGTGCGAGCTCGATGACATCGCCGAAGTCGACGCCGAGCTCGAGCGCCTTAGCGGGCTGCCCGAGCCAGTAGTGGCTCGCCTGCCGCGCCGGCCCGGGCAGAAGGAGGAGCGTTGGGTGCAGCTCCTCACGGATAGCTCGACTGGCCTACACGGGCAGTCGGCGGACGACGTCCCTAGTGGGGGCGCGACCCCAGCCCTGGCCTCTGAAATGGCGGAGCTGCGGGTTGAGGTTGCCGAGCTGCGGGAAAAGGTGGCTCAGCTTTGCGACGATGTGGAGACGCTACGGCGAGCCCTCCACCGACCGCCCGAGTAACGCACCAGCTCAGCCGGCAAGGCCTCGTACCTGCGCCTCCGCCCGGCTCAGCACCCCGCACACCTCGTTGGCCCAGGCGAGCGCCTGCACGTAGCACCGCTCGAGCTCGGCGGGACGGGTACCGGAACACCCTTGGAAACTCTCTCCTCCCACCTCCCAGGCCCGCACGTCGGCCAGGACGCCGCCGAGCACGCCGGTTTGGCCAAGGAGAGCGTCTTCCAGTTCGGAGCTCAGCGAGAGGCCCTCGATGATCTGCGGGAGCGGAGCGTGCAGGAGCAGGTCGAGGGCCGAGACCAGGCCCACGGTGTAGGCCGAGTCGGCCAGCCGGGCTCCCAGCGGCTCGGCCATCAGCTCGGCCATCCGGGCCCGGGTCATGGCAATGCTGAGCCGTTCGTTCGAGCCTTCCTGGGCACCGTCGAGCAGCATGAGGGTGACCCAGGCCCGCAACCGGCGTTGGCCCAGCAGCACGACGGCGTCGCGGACTGAGCTGAGGCGACGGAACAGGCCCTGGGCGGCCCCGGCGCCAGCAACACGTAAGAAACGGTAGCTGAGGGCGACGTCGCTCTGGACGATCGTCTCGATCTCCCCCGCCGAGGTGTCGGGGTCGCACAGCTTGTCGATGATCCGGAGGCACGTGAGCTTTCTCGGGCTGAGCGCTTGGCCCTCCACGATCTCGGGCCGGCTGAGCAGGTAGCCCTGGTAAAGGTCGAAGCCGAGCTGCCGACAGGCGTCGAACTGCTGGCGGGTCTCGACCTTCTCGGCCACGAGCTGCACGCCGAAGGCGCAGCGGCGCTCGACGGCGTGCGCCAGTTGGGCGGGCGTCAGCTTGAGGACATCGAGCTTGACGATCGACACCAGCTCCAGCAACGGGTCGTCGTCCTCTTCCCAGACGTAGTCGTCCAGGGCGAGGGTGTAGCCGCTCCGGGCCAGCCTCCGGCACCCGGAGACCACCTCGGGGTCGTGGGCCACGTCCTCCAGGACTTCGACCACCGTCTGGCGGGCCGGGAAGGGGAACTCGTGCTCGCCGACCAGGAAGGCGCGGGTGGCGTTGACGAAGGCCAGTTTGCCGCCTACGAGGCTGCTCAAACCTACGTCGAGGCCGGCGCGCACCAAGACGTCGGCCGTCATGGCGTCGCCGTTGAGATCCCGGGACGATGGGTCCCGGAACAGCAGCTCGTAGCCGCGCACGCCCAGGTTGGCGTCGAAGATCGGCTGGCGGCCGACCATGAACTGGCTCATCCGGTCCTTCCACGCTGGGCTTGGTCGTGCCCGGTGCTGCCTGCCTGGTTGTCCTTACCTTTTGTATCGGCGGGGCGCCGTCCTTCTTGACCGCGGTGCTTTCACGTCAGGGATGCGCCACGAGATATGAGGCCCCCAGCGGGCGGAGGCAGTAGCTTGGTCCCCGTTGATTGGGCTGAGCACGGAGGTTGGAGCATGGCACGAGTCCTGGTCCTGGCCGGCGATGCGGCCGAGTCGCTCGAAGTGATGTTCCGTTGCGGCTGAGTTGCTTCTGGACAGGAGCATGCTCATGCGGCACCCCTCATCGGGGTTCCCTTGCGGGTCCTGGCCTCACCGGGCATGGCCTTTACAGTGAGCAAAGGTCTTACATGCCCCCCACGGCACCCGGTGACCGGGCGTCCTGGCCGTCGTCAAGGTTGCAGGCGAGCGGGGCCACAGCTCCAACTGAGCTGTAACTGGCAAGTTTGTCCTCCGGCCAGTCGCGGAGGTTCTGTGCGGCGTTGATGTCCCGGTCCACCAGGTCCCCGGTCTGGGCACAAACCAGCTGCTTGGCCAGCTTGTGGGGTTCGACCACGCCACGCCGCCCCCGACCATGGTCGACGACGCCGAGCGAGTGGCGCCGGGCCACCCCCACCGCTTCACCTCCCGAGCTTTCATTGCGCGAGAACCCCCTGGGCCCGACCATGCAGATCGGTGAACTTCGACCCGGGTCAGCAATTCCTGGTACGCGGAAGTGATCATCAGCGTCGGCGCCAGTAGCGGCGGCCCGCCGCCCGGTTATTTCATGCGCCTGGCGCTGGTGCGCTTCCAGCCGTACTCGATCGCCGGGGCGGAGATATCGCACGTACTGCTGGCCACTTTTGCCCAGCCGGTGGCCAACCGATTCGTGAGCGTCACCCGGGACAAGTCAGACTCGACGGGACGATCGGTGTTCGTCACCGTCACCGGCCGCGGCTATTGCGCCTTTCGCCCCCCCAACCCCAACACGGCGGCGGTACAGGTCGACTCGCAGGACCCTTACTCCGCCCACACGTACAGCACCGACCCGGGCAACATCGCGGGAGTGGCGAGCTCGACCATGATCGTGGAAGTCCTGGTGCAAGACACGAGCACGGGCCTGTCCGGCGGCCTGGCATGGACGGCGGCACCCGCTTTGGGGCCGGTGATGCTCACCCCCCAGCTTCAAGGGCGGCAGCGAGGTCGTCTGGAGCCTGCCACGACGCTCACGGGGGCATCGGCCGGCCTGGCCCTGCCCGCGTCCCTGGGCTCGGGCACGCCGATGCGTCTGCCCATCAGCGAGGTCGACTACTACGCGTACAAGGGGACCGAAGGAGGGCGGGGGACGCCGGCGGCGGTGAACACGACCTTCCGCCGGCCGTTCGTGGCCCTCATCCCCATCAGCTGAGGTCGCCGCCGCCCTCGACTAGCCAGCCGTTTGTCGGACCGATGCGCCGACAACCAAATACCGGCCTGGCAGTTCGATAGTTGGACGCACCAGAAATGCAGGTCTGTAGTTACCGCCATGACATTTTAACCTCATCTGCCTACCGTTCGAAACAGAGAAGGTATGACGAGGCGGCGCGCCCTATATACTGCCGCCACTCCGATACGGCCCCCCGGAAACCCAAACGGAAAATCCCACTAGACCGCAATTAGCAGCGACGTCACTACGTTCTGTGGCTCAGGTGTACTAGCACGTACTAGCACGAAGCAATGGAGAACGGGCAGGGCTGAACTGAACACTGATCGTGCTCGAAGTCGAAATTCCCATAAACCGCACCTAGCAACGGGTTGGCTACGTACCGTGGGCTCAGGATTCCTATCCGAAAGCAATGGAGCACTGGCAGAGCTGAAACGAACACTGATCGTGCTCGAAGTCGAAATTCCCATAAACCGCACCTAGCAACGGGTTCGCTACGTACCGTGGGCTCAGGATTCCTATCCGAAAGCAATGGAGCACTGGCAGAGCTGAACTGAACACTGATCGTGCTCGAAGTCGAAATTCCCATAAACCGCACCTAGCAACGGGTTCGCCACGTGCTGGGGCTCAGGATTTCCTAACAAGAAAGCAGTGGATCACTGGCAGAACTGAACTGAACACTGATCGCGCTCGAAGCCGCGACCCCATAAAGCGCACTAAGCAACAGGTCCGCTACGTACCGTGGGCTCAGGATTCCTATCCGAAAAGCAATGGAGTGCTGGCAGAACTGAACAGTGACCGCGCGTTTGCGCGCGCGGGTCCCCGTCTGAAATGGAGAAGCGGCAGATGAGAACGGCGCGAACCGTCGGTCGCCGAAAGGCGAACCCCTTGACGAACCCGGCCCCAGCCGAACCACCGGCTGTGGCGGCCGGAACCGAGGACCTTCGGAGCCTCGCTGCGCCCCCCAAAACATCCGTCGACCACAACGGCTCTTCCCGGCTGTGGTTGGTGGTGCCGGCGTACAACGAAGAATCGCGACTTGGTCCAACGGTTGAGGAATACCAAAGGGCCCTACGGGCACGAGACCGCCTGGTAATTGTCGTCAACGGTAGCGTGGACCGGACCCTGGAGATAGCGCAAAAAGCGGCAGAGAAAGACGAGCGGCTTAGGGTGATCGTCGACAAGCGCAAGATCGGCAAGGGAGGCGCCATCCTGGCTGGCTACCGCTTCGTCGACGTCCACGCCTCGGCCGGGGACGTGGTGAGCTACACCGACGCCGACGCCGCCATCGCAGGACATGAGATCGTACGCTTTTGTACCGGCGTTTCGTCAGGTGAACTGAGGGTCGGGTCCCGCTGGCAGGACCGGACCACCCAGTTGCGCAAGCAGCCCGTGGGGCGCCAGATCGCCAGTCGAGCATTCAACCAGTACGTCCGGGCAATGCTGGGGCTCGACATCAAGGACACGCAATGCTCGGCCAAGGCGGTCCGCGTCGAGAGCCTGCCGGCCATCCTGCACCGGGTCGACTCAACCGGCTTTTCGTTCGACGTCGACCTCATCATGTCCGCCCAGCAAGCCGGTTTGGCGATCACAGAGGTCCCCGTGTTTTGGGCCCACCGAAAGGGCAGCACTGTCTCGATGCGCCGAGCGGCGCCGGTCATGTTCCGCGAGGTGAGGAGGCTTCGCCGCAAGTACCAGCTTATGCCGATAGTTTCGTTTGCCGGGCTTCGAGCGGCACCGGGCGCCGAGCCGACCTCAGCCGCCGCCGACGTCATCGATCTGACCGACTTCGTTGAGACGGGGACAAGTACTCCTCCTTCGACAAGTCCCGTGATGGCCCTCGCTTCCCGAGACGACGACGGTCAGGCTCGCCCGACGGATGCCAGCGCGGTCGCCGACGCGGTTATAGGTGGCGACAGCAGCGCGGC
>JBEKNX010000151.1:0-9843 GCA_049522375.1 Acidimicrobiales bacterium
GTGGCTGAACAAGGTGCTGGCGCACGTCCAGGCTTTGCACGCGGGCCATGGTGCGCAGGCAGACGGACCTGTGGACCTGCGCGAGGGCGTGGTCAGGGCCGGAGGTTTCCTAATGGTGCCGTGCCACCAAGCAGTTGGCGACCCGGCGGAGCCGCGCTCGGGCGCCCGTACCGAGCACGCCGGCGCCGGCGGTCGGAACGCTGCTGCGGCCTGGACCAGCGCGCTCCGCTCCGCCGGCCCGGAGAGGCCCACCGCCATCGACCCCCCCGCGCCGGCCGAGGACGCCACCTTGGTCGACCCGGGCGCCAGCGGCCTGAAGGGCGCCGAGGCGGACGACGCTCCCCACCTCACACCGCGCCATTCTCACGTGCCCGTCCTGGTCTGGGGCGTCTTCTGCCCGCGCAAGCATCTGAACGACCCTCGGACCACGAGGTGCCGGGCGTGCGGCCTGCCCATTGCCGCCGGTGCACCCCACGTGGAGGGCCCCCGGCCGTCGTTGGGCAGGCTCACCTGGGACAACGGGGAGGTGGACCACCTGCCGGGGGCGGCCCTCGTCGGGCGGGACGTAGCCCTCGACGGGACGATATTGGCGGGCGAGCTTGCCCCGCTCGTGCCTACGGGCCGCAACGACAGCATGTCGCGCGTCCACGCCGAGCTCCGCCCTTTGGGCTGGGACGTCGTGGTCATCGACAGAGGCTCCACGAACGGTACCTTCGTCTGGGACGAGGCGAGCCGGGGCTGGCAACGGCTTTTGCCAGGGGAAGCCCATGTGCTCCAAGCCGGGGCGGTGCTCGCCTTCGGAGAGCGGACCGCAACCTTCGAGCCCACGGACATGCCCGCCGGATAGGCCCCGTGGTCCCCGATGTCATCGCGCCCCGCGCCGTTCTGCCGCCCACCCAGGCCAGCGGGCCAATGCTGAAGCTTGTCTGAATTAGGTCGTGGGCGAGGCCGAGAAAGTCCTAGGGTGCTCGTATGGCTGACAGGGCGCGCTTCGCCGAACAGGCGATGGGCTACATGGGTTCGCTGTACAGCGCAGCCCTGCGCATGACCCGCAACCCCTCGGACGCCGAAGACCTGGTCCAAGAGACGTACCTCAAGGCGTACCGCGCCTTCGGGACGTTCCAGGAAGGCACCAACCTCAAGTCCTGGCTTTACAAGATCTTGACCAACACGTTCATCAACAGCTATCGGGCGAAGCGCCGGCGACCGACCGAGACCGAGCTCGATGACGTCGAAGACCTCTACCTTTACCGGCGCCTGGGGGGCAACCAGGCGAGCTCGCTCGGACGCAGCGCCGAGGACCTGGTACTTGACCGGTTCACCGAGTCGGAAGTGAAGAGCGCCGTCGAGTCGCTCCCAGAAGCCTTCCGCTTAGCCGTCCTCCTGGCTGACGTGGAAGGTTTCTCGTACAAGGAAATTGCGGAAATCCTCGAAGTGCCGATCGGCACCGTCATGAGCCGCTTGCACCGGGGAAGAAGAGCGCTTGAAAAAGCGTTAGCTACATTTGCCGAGGAGAGGCGCCTGACCGCCCCGGCCGATGCCCCTACCTAGGTGCACGAGGCACAACCAGCGAGAGGGTTATGGAACGCGATCAACCGCAGAGCGCTGACTGGGCGTCCTCGTCCTACAGCCGTCCGGTTTATGAGCCTTGCCAGGAGGCACTTGCCACCCTGTACACCTTCTTGGACGGCGAGCTCACCCCTGAACGGCGCGACACGATCCGCCATCACCTCGACGAGTGCGCACCTTGCTTCGAGGCGTTCGGTTTCGAGGCCGAGCTGAAGGCGCTGATCGCCCGCAAGTGCCGTGACGAGGTCCCCGACCCCCTGCGCCGGCGGGTCGCCGACGCGTTGCGGGCCGAGGACGTCCCTTCTTGAATATGACCTCGGTGTTTCGGGTAGATCGCTTTGCGTCCGGGAAGGAACCGTACTTAGCAAACGTTAGTAGGAGCGATGAGCGAACGATCACTGGGAGGTCACATGCTGAGCGGCGGCGAAAGGCCGTCGAAAGCATTCGGTCAGGACCGGGTCTGCCGCCAGGCCGGCTGCAACACCAAGCTCTCGATGTACAACAACGGCAAATACTGTTTCCAGCACGAGCCCATGGCCGTCCCGCGCACCCGGGGCAAGAAGATCGCCTGACCCGACAAGATCGTCTTACCACTCTCCCGGGCCCGCCCGGCCCGCTCACGGCGGGGCGAGGGCCCGGCCACAAGTGACCCGACTGGAGGTGAAAGGCGAGGGGCAAGGCGGGGCGAGCGACGCCGACGCGAGCGTAGCGTCGGCCGAACCGATCTCCTGGGAGCTGGCCCTGAGGATCGCCACCCGGATCGCCGCCCGCCAGGAGTACCTGCCGCTGGGGCGGTTGACGGTCCTCGAGGAGGATTTCGCCGAGCTCACCGCGCAGGCCGAAGTCCTGGTGGAGCAAGCGACCGGCCTCCGTTCGCTCAGCGGGCCCGCCCGTGCCCGGGTGACGGACCGTCCGGGTTGGGTGAGCGCCAACGTCGCCTCCTTCCAGCGGCTGCTGCGCCCTTTGGCGGAGAAGTTGGAGGCGGCCCTGTCCAAGCCAGCCCCGATGTTGGGCCCTGTCGCCATGCGGGTCCCCGCTCAGGTGAGCCGCAACATAAGCGGGGCGCAGCTGGGTTTGTTGCTGGGCTGGATGTCGACGCGGGTCCTAGGCCAGTACGACCAACTTCTCATCGAAGACGATCGACCAGAAGACCAGGACATCGTCTACTACGTGGGCCACAACATCATCGAGCTGGAAGACCGGTACGGCTTCCAGCCCCGCCAGTTCCGCCTGTGGATAGCTCTGCACGAGGTGACCCACAGGGCGCAGTTCACAGGTGTGCCCTGGTTGCGGCCCCATTTCTTGACGTTGGTCAACTCTTTGGTGGAAGGGGTCGACCCCGACCCGAAGCGGTTCCTCGAAGCCCTGAAAAGGGCAGCGGTGCAGGCGCGAGAGGGGCACAACCCCCTCGACGAGGGAGGTCTTGTAGCTCTCCTGGCCTCGCCCGAGCAACGTCAGGCCCTCGACCAGATCGGGGGCCTCATGAGCTTGTTGGAAGGCCACGGTGACATGGTGATGAACCGGGCGGCAGAGGGGCACGCCGCTCAAGCCCCTCGTTTTGCCAGCGTGCTGCAACAACGCCGCCAACGCCGGGGCGCGGCCAAAGTGGTGAGCTCCTTGGTCGGCCTGGACGCCAAGCTCAAGCAGTACGAGCAGGGCGAGCGCTTCATCGAGGCGGTGGAACGGGCCGGCGGGCCGGAGCTCTTCCAGCGGATCTGGCAGGGCCCCGAGTGGTTGCCGACATTGGCTGAGGTCCGCCAGCCGGCAGCATGGATATCCAGGGCTGAGGGCCTCGGGCGCACCGCCTGAGCTTTGGGGCGGCCGGGGTCGCGGCTGCGGCCGTAGAGTGACTAACTCGTGGCCCACCTGAACTGGCCTGCTGAGGCCGCTGCCCTGCTTCGTCGGTGTTCGTTCCCGGCGGCTGGCCAATTCGTGGTCTGCGCGGTGTCGGGGGGCGCAGACTCCCTGGCGATGCTGGCCCTGGCCGTGGCCGCCGGCTGCCGGGCTCACGCCGTGCACGTCGACCATGGGCTGCGTCCCACGGGGGTGGCCGAGGCCGAGGTGGTCCGGGCCGCGGCGCTGGCCCTGGGCGCGAGCTCCGAGACCGTGGCGGTGACGGTCGCGCCCGGGCCGGACCTGGAAGCGCGGGCCCGGGCGGCCCGCTACGGAGCGCTCCCCGATGGGGTGTTAGTGGGCCATACGGCTGACGACCAGGCCGAGACGCTGCTGCTGAACCTGTTGCGGGGGGCCGGGCTCGACGGCCTCAGTGGTATGCGGGCCATTGGCGCCGGCCGCAGGGCGGTCTGCCGGCCCATCCTCGACCTGAGGCGGGCGGAAACGTCTGGCTTCGTTGCCGCTTTGGGCCTGGCCACGGTGACCGACCCGTCCAACTCCGAGCTGCGTTTTCGGCGCAACCGGGTGCGCCACGAGGTCCTGCCGTTGCTAGCCGAGGTCGCTCAACGCGACCCTGTCCCTTTGTTGGCGCGAACGGCCCGGACCTTGGGTGAGGACGCCGAACTGCTGGACGTCCTGGCTTCCAGCCTTGACGCCACGGACACCGCAGCGCTGCGGACTGCCCCCAAGCCGCTGGCGAAGCGGGCGCTGCGAGCCTGGTTACGCCAGGAGCAGGGGCCCGAACGCCACCCTCCGTCGGCAGCCGACCTTGACCGCACCTGGACAGTTGTGACGGGGGAGATGGTCGCTTGCGAGCTCAGCGGCGGCCGGCGGGTCAGCCGGTCGGGGGGCCGGCTCCGGGTCAGCTCCAAACGCCCTGCTGTGGAGGTATAGCTTTAGCAGGACCATGGCATCTACGACGGACGACCCTTATCTCGGTCCCGTGGTCGTCTCGGAGCAGGAAATCCGGGACCGGACCAGGGAACTAGGGGCCCGCATAACTGCCGACTACGAGGGACGGCCGCCGCTTCTCGTCGGCGTCCTGAAGGGCGCGTTCGTTTTCATGAGCGACCTGGCCCGGGTCATCGACCTACCTGTCGAGTTCGACTTCATGGCCGTGGCTTCTTACGGGAGCAGTACCCGCACTAGCGGCGTGGTGCGCATAGTCAAGGACCTCGACAGCGACCTCTCCGGGCGCCACGTACTGGTCGTGGAGGACATCGTGGACTCGGGCTTGACGCTGGCGTTCCTTCTGCGCAACCTCGCTGCTCGCCACCCGGCCAGCCTCGCCGTGTGCGCCCTGCTGGTAAAAGAGCTCGAGTCCTCCGTGGCCGAGCTCGCCTATGTGGGGTTCCGTATCCCGAGGGACTTCGTGGTCGGTTACGGCCTTGACATGGCCGAGCGCTACCGCAACCTGACCTGTGTGCGTCGCTACGACGGCCCTCTGTCGTTGGCCTAAGCCGGGCCGACGGTGTGGACCGGGCCGACGGGAGCGGCTCGGTGGCCCGTCCCGCCTAGGGTGAGCACGTGCCGGTCGACCTGAACAGGATCGAAGCCGCCGTCCGCGAGATATTGGCGGCGGTGGGCGAGCAGCCCGACCGCGACGGGCTGCGGGCCACGCCCGGCCGGGTGGCACGTTTGTACGCCGAGATTTTTTCGGGCCTCCAGGAAGATCCGGGCCAGTACCTGACAGCTACGTTCGAGGCCGACCACGACGAGCTGGTGCTCGTGCGCGACATCGCCCTCTACAGTGTTTGCGAGCACCATCTGCTGCCCTGGGTCGGGCGGGCCCACGTGGCTTACATACCGGGCCGGGACGGGCGGGTCACGGGCCTGTCCAAAGTGGTCCGGCTCGTGGACGGTTACGCCAAACGGCCCCAGGTGCAGGAGAGGCTGACCTCCCAGGTGGCCGACACCCTGGTCCGAGTGCTGGAACCTCAGGGCACGCTCGTCGTAGTCGAGGCCGAACACCTTTGCATGTCCATGCGGGGCGTCCAGAGGCCGGGGACCATGACAGTAACTTCAGCAGTCCGGGGGCACTTCCTGACCAGCGCGGCAGCGAGAGCGGAAGTTCTCGGTTTCATCCAGAGGTCGGGCCCGCGCTGACGCCTGTACGACCAGCCCATGTCTGTCCTGGTGCGGGTTGGTCCAATTTGCCCCGCCGGTACGTATATATGGCACCAGAGGCGCCGGCGAGCCGTTGGTGCCGGCCGCCGGCGCTCCTGGTCTCGGCCTGCTGGGCGCTAGTGGATGCCTGCTGGGCGCTAGTGGATGCCGGCCTGGGCCACGAGCAAGGCACCCCCGGCCAGGACGAGGACGGTCCCGATGCGGTAGAGCCAATGGCCGATTTCCTCGTACAACTCCGGCTCCATCAACTGACCAGGGCCGAAAAACCGCCTGCGCCAACGCGCCCCAATTCCGGCGAATAGGCAAACACCGCCGTAGGCGCACACCTCGGCCCCCATCCGGGCGTGGATATAGCCGAGGGCCCACCAAGTGGTGTAGGCGAGGCTCGCCATCTTGACCACGGCCCAGAGCCGGGTCACGGGAAGCCAGCGTTGGCGCCGCTGCCAGGCCGGGACCGCGGCCGAGGCCACGTGCGGCACAGCGTCTTCCATGAGCGCCGGGGTACCGACGGCTCCGGGTTGCCCGGCCGTCCCGGCTCGCCTCCCTTCTGCCACCCACCAGCTCTCGGCGCTCAGGTCTGGTGGCCCCGGGTGCCCGATCGGCGCGCCGGCCACAGGCGGTCCGTCAGCTGCGGGCACGTTAACAAGGTCGTCAGCCTGGGGCATGGTCTTGAGCCTGTGGGGCGGCGCCGGCGCTCGCTGCCCCGGGGACCTATAAGCTGGCCAACTGCCATGAGGCTTGTGATGGGCGTACTCAATGTGACGCCTGACTCGTTTTATGACGGGGGACGCTGGGAAGACGCAGCGGCAGCGATCGAAAGAGGGTGCGCCATGGCCCAGGCGGGGGCGGACGTCATCGACGTTGGAGGGGAGTCGACCAGGCCGGGGGCTTCCCCGGTTGACGAGAAGGAGGAAATGCGACGCGTCTTACCTGTGGTGCGTGAGCTGGCCCACCAGCTCGCCGGTGGCGCCCGCATTTCGGTCGATACCACCAAGCGGGCGGTGGCGGAGGCGGCCTTCGAGGCCGGGGCAACGATCCTCAACGACGTTTCGGCCTCGCTGTGGCCCACGGCGGCGCAGGCCGGGACCGGCTGGGTGGCCATGCACATGCGGGGCCGGCCTTCGGACATGATGGCCCACACGTGTTATGAGGACGTCGTGGCCGAGGTCAAGGCGTTCCTGGTCGATCGGGCAGAGCGGGCGGCGCAGGCCGGAGTGGTCGAGATCTGGGTGGACCCCGGCATCGGTTTTGCCAAGACGGCCGCCCAGAACGTGACGATCCTGGCCCACCTCGACGAGCTCGTGGCCACCGGGTGGCCCGTGGCGGTCGGTCTTTCCCGCAAGCGGTTCACGGGCGTCGTCGCCGGTGGGAGCGATGCCGAGCCCGCTCCCGCGGCCGAACGCCTGGAAGCCTCCCTGGCCGGCGCCGTTTGGGCGATGCGCTGCGGGGCGGCGATGGTGCGCGTTCACGACGTCAAGGCGACCGCCGATGCGGCGAAGCTCGTCGGCGCCCGATGACAGGGCGAGGCACATGAGAGGGAAATGGGCGGCCGGGATCAAGCCACGGTTTTTCACCTGGGTGATAAAGGACAAGCTTGCTATTTGCGAGCGCCCGGGGGGCTATGCCCGCAACCACCGAAAGGTGCGTCGGCGTGAAGAAATCCTGTGGCTGAAATGTCAGGGTTTCACCCGTGTCATTTCTCTTCTGGCCTCACCTCACAACCTTCATGCCTACGACGAGGAAAGCCTGGCCTGGTCTCATATCCCCTTTGCGGGCAACGACGACCCTGCTCTGGTCCTACCGGACCTCTACGAGCAGCTGCGCGCATGGCTCCGGGACGGCGAACGCGTTGTCCTTCACCAAGAAGAGGTCAGCGACAGGCTCATGGGGGTGGTGGCTGGCTACGTGCACTGGAGCGGTCTCATCCATCAAGGCGCTCAAGCGGTGGCGATAGTCGAGCGGCTCTTCGGGCGCCAGATGGGCCCCGAGGGCCGAGAGCTCGTGGCCCTGGTGCCGGAGCTCCCCAAGCCCGGGCAGGTGGCCCGCACCGCGGGTGCTTGAGCAGGAGGGCGCCCGCATAGGGGGCACGGAGCGCGTTGCCCCGGGACCGGACCGGATCCTGCTGCAGGGCATGAGGTTTTTGGGGACGCACGGTGCTCTCCCCGAGGAGTCTCAGAGACCTCAGCCGTTCGAGGTGGACCTGGAGCTCCTGTTGGACCTGCGCGCCGCGGGCCGCACAGACGATATCGGCGCCACCGTCGACTACGCGGAGCTGTGCGAGGCGACGCGGGCTGTCGTCGAGGGGCCCAGCGTCCTCCTGCTCGAGCGCCTCGCCCAACAGGTCGCCGAGCGGGCTTTGGCCGTCGCCGGGGACCGGGCTGAGGGTGTCGTGGTCACCGTCCGCAAGCTCCGACCTCCCGTGCCGGTCGAACTGGCGGCGGCGGCGGTGCGCGTCTACCGCCCGTGACCGGCGCCCACCGCCGCGCTTTCGTAGCCCTGGGCTCGAACCTCGGCGACCGGTGGGCTTACCTGCGTGGCGGCCTGGCGCAGCTGCCGGATATGGTGGCCGTCTCTCCGGTCTACGAGACAGGCCCTGTGGGCGGCCCTCCCGGACAGGGCCCGTACCTAAACCTGGTGGCTGAGCTGAGGACGGCCGCCACGCCCCGAGAACTCCTTGCCGTGGCACGGCAGGCGGAGGCCGCGGCGGGCCGGACCAGGCAGGAGCGCTGGGGCCCGCGAACCCTTGACGTGGACATCTTGGTCGTGGGCGACCTCGTCGTCGAAGAGGCGGACCTGCAGGTGCCTCACCCGCGGATGTGGGAGCGAGGTTTCGTGCTGGTGCCCTTGGCCGACCTCGCGCCACAGCTCGTGGCCGGTCGGCTCACCGACGAGATGAGGGCCTCTGCCGCCTGGGCCGGTACCATCTCACCGCAGTGATGCTCACTGAGAGCCCCGGAGAGCTGCGTGCCTTCCTCGACGAGGCGCGCCGAGCCGGCAAGTCGGTCGGGCTCCACCCCACGATGGGTTCCCTGCACGGCGGCCACCGTGCCAACATCGGCAAGGCGGCGGCGGAGTGCGACGTGGTCGCCGTCAGTATTTTCGTCAACCCCCTGCAATTTGGGCCGGGCGAGGATTTCGAAGCCTACCCGAGGGATCTCGAGCGGGATTGCGCGCAGGCGCAAGAAGCTGGGGCCGACATCGTGTTCGCGCCCTCCACGGCGGCGATGTTCCCCGAGGAGCCGCGCGTCACCGTCCACGTAAACCGGTTGGCCGATGTGCTGGAAGGTGCGCACCGGCCGGGGCATTTCGACGGCGTGGCCACAGTCGTGACCAAGCTTCTGGCATTGGCCGGGCCTGGCTACGCTTATTTCGGTGAAAAGGACTACCAGCAGCTGGTGGTCGTGCGCCACCTGGTGGTTGACCTGTCCCTTCCCGCCGTCGTTGTGGCTTGCCCGACCGTGCGCGAGCCTGACGGGCTGGCACTGTCCAGTCGCAACGCTTATCTGAGCGCGCCCGAACGGGCGGCGGCGACCGTGCTCTACTGGTCTTTGTTGGCGGGCAAGCGCGCCGTGGAAGAGCGACGAGTGAAGGATGTGGCCGAGGTCCGCGCCGCCATGACCGCGGCGGCCCGACGAACCGAGCTCTTCCAGCTCGATTACGCGGAAGTGGTCGACCCGGTCACACTTTCGGTGCCGCCGGCCGTGCGGGCCGAGGTCCGCCTCCTCGTCGCCGGCCGAATCGGCAAAGCGCGGCTCATAGACAACTTGGCCGCCAACGGGGCAGAGGACTGAACGGGTGCTGCTGGCCATCGACGTGGGGAACACCCAGATCGTAGTCGGCCTTTTCGCGGACAGCGACGGAGTGGGCACCGGTGACCTGGTCCATCACTGGCGGGTTGCCACGCACCCCCAGTACACGGCGGACGAGTTCGCCCTGCAGCTGTTCCAATTGCTGGCACTGGACGGCGTGCAGCTGTCCAGTGTGACCGGCACCGTGGTGGCGTGCGTCGTGCCGCCGGTCCAGGCCGCCTTGAGGCAGATGACCGGCCGGCGCCTGGGAGTGCCGACGGTCATCGTCGAGCCCGGCGTGCGCACCGGGATGCCCGTGCTGGTCGACAACCCAAAAGAGGTCGGCGCCGACCGGATAGCCGACGCCGTGGCCGCCTTCGAGCGGTACGGAGGCCCCACGATCGTGGTCGACTTCGGGACGGCGACCAATTTCGAGGTCATTTCGGCCAAGGGCGAGTACCTGGGG
>JBEKNX010000152.1:0-9815 GCA_049522375.1 Acidimicrobiales bacterium
AACAACACCGTCCGGCGGTCCCTGTCCACCCAGCCGGCGACGGAGATGCCGACGGCGTCGGCGTCGCCCGGCTCGAGAAGCTCACGGGTGACGTCGACGACGGCGTCTACGAGCGAAGCCAAACCGTCATGCGGGGTCCTTATTACGCGTTGGCGCCGGACAACGCCCGTCTCGTCCACCACGCAGGCAAGGACCTTGGTAGCGCCGAGGTCGATACCAATCGCGCATGTCGTCAAGTCATTCTCCAGTCCGTGCCGAACAGAAAGGCGAGGCTTGTATATATCGCCGCTTTTCTTGGGCAAGAAAGGCCAGGCGCATCTTTCGCCGCTCAAAGGACGCTGGGCCCCGCTAACTAAATAAACCCGTGAACCACAAGCGGCGACCTACCAATTATGCCCAGTTTCGCTTAAAGTGCGGCGTGCTGCTGCGCAACCGTAGTCGAGGCCAACCAGCAGGTCAAGCCCGGGCCCGAACGGCTCGCCACCCGCGCCGCGCCTGACCGAACATTATCAGTGGCGCGCTCAACACTGCTAGACACCCCGGTCAGCAGCAGAGCATAGCTGGCGCGACCGCAAATGCAAGCCTCAGTTACGCGGCTAAAACCCGACGGGGTGCCTTGACAGCCCACCTGTCTTGGTATAGCGTCCGACGTACTTAGGAGCATGCTCATTATCCCAGGGAGAGAGGCAATGAGACGTCGGGGCAACGTTCAACGTTGCCTTCCTCACTGTCTCATGCCACCGCCGTTGGTCAAGCGGCTGGGCCAGGGGGCCTGGTTCCTCTAGTGGAGCACTAGCGGTGGCGTTTATAACACGTCGGTTGGGCTTCTACGTGGTCACCGCCTGGATCGCGATCACCGTCAACTTCTTCATCCCGCGCTTGATGCCGGGTAATCCCGTCGACCTGGTGTTCAATAGGGTGCGGCACGCCATATCGCCCGCCGCGCTCCACGCCTTCAGCGTCGCCTTCGGCGTCGACAACCACGAGAGCCTTGTTGCGCAGTACGTCAGCTACCTTGGCCAGACGCTGCACGGCAATCTGGGTATCTCCATCACGTTCTTCCCTGCCGCCGTCAGTTCCGTGATCCGTAGCGCCTTGCCCTGGACTCTCGTTCTTGTCGGCGTGTCCACATTGCTCAGTTTCGTGCTCGGGACCCTTCTCGGGATGGTGGCCGCCACTCGCCGCGGCACCTGGGTGGACGCCCTCCTGCCCATCACCTCGTTCCTATCGGCGGTACCGTACTTCTGGATGGGCCTGATCGTCCTTACGATCTTCGCCGTGAAACTCGGATGGTTCCCGCTGAGCAGTGGCTACTCTCCGACCGTCAGTGTGGGCTTCACATGGAGCTTCATCTCGAGCGCGATCGATCACGCGGTACTGCCGGCGGTGACGATCGTCGTGAGCTCCATCGCCGCGTGGCTTCTCGGCATGCGCAACGTCATGATGTCCACTCTGGGCGAGGACTATGTGCTTTTGGCGGAAGCCAAGGGCCTGCCTCAGCGCCGGGTCACCTTCACGTACGCGGCTCGGAACGCCATTCTCCCGAACATGGCCGGTTTTGCCTTATCGCTTGGCTTCATTGTCAGCGGGGCCCTTCTCACCGAGGTCGTCTTTTCCTACCCGGGCATCGGGTACATCTTGTTCGAGGCGGTCGAGAACGAGGACTACCCGCTGATGCAGGGGATCTTCCTCATGATCACCATCCTCGTGCTCCTGGCCAACCTGTTCGCCGACGGGATGTACGCCGCTCTCGACCCCCGTACCCGAGAGGCAGGCTGACCGATGCTGCCTGTAGGCACGCGCTCACGGTCGCGAGGATGGTTGCGGAGCGCCCTTCGCTCACCGAAAGTGCTCACGGGCCTCGGGATCCTCGTGTTCTTTGTCCTCCTGGGCCTACTTGGGCCGCTGTTCGTCGGCAACCCGTCGACGACCGGGCCCAACGCCTATGCTCCACCCTCGTTGCACGACCTCCTGGGCACGACCGACACTGGTCAGGACATCTTTGCCCAGCTGGTCGACGGGACCAGCGTCTCGCTCATAGTGGGGTTCGTGGCCGCGGCTATCGCGACGGGGATCGCCGTGGGCATCGGGCTTTTGAGCGCTTTCCTCGGGGGAGTCTGGGACGAGATCCTGTCCACGGTCACGAACGCCTTCCTCGTCATCCCTGCGCTGCCGCTTGTGATCGTGCTGGCCGGCTATTTGCACGGCGCCGGCCCCGTGGTCATCTCGGTGGTTATCGCGGCCACGGCGTGGCCCTGGACGGCCAGGGTCATGCGCGCTCAAACTCTGTCGCTCCGGCGGCGCGACTACGTACAGGCGGCCCGGGTCGTGGGCGAATCGACGACCCGCATCATCTGGTTCGAGATCGTCCCGAACGAGATCCCGTTGATCGCGGCCCAGTTCCTCACGACCGTGTTGTACGCCATCCTCATCCAGGCGGGCTTGTCTTTCCTGGGCGTGGTCTCGGTCACCACCTGGAGCTGGGGCACCATGCTGTACTGGGCCCAAAACGCCGAGGCGTTGTCGTTCGGGGCGTGGTGGTGGTTCGTCCCGCCCGGCCTGTGCCTAGCGCTGCTCGGTACAGGGCTGGCGCTGATGAACTTCGGAGTGGACGAGATCGCCAATCCTCGCTTAGGCGCCGCCCGCGCCAAGCGGTTGCCTCGTCGGCCGAAGCGACAGGCTGTGGTCTCCCGGACGTCGGTTGGCGGCGACGCCGTGGTCAGCTCGTGAGCGCCTTGACGTCTCCGGGACCGCAACGGGACGGGCCGGCGGTCGGAGCTGGGGACGACCTTGAGACCGCACCAGCGCGCCGCGGACCGAGCCCACTGCTGGAGATCCGCGGTCTTTCTGTTGACTACGGGACGGGGCAGGGACCTGTCCACGCCGTGGACGACGTCGACCTGGTGATCAACCGGGGCGAGGCAATGGGGCTGGCCGGTGAGAGCGGGTCGGGGAAGTCGACCCTCGCCCACGCCATCACCCGTCTTCTCCGCGCCCCTGCGGCTGTTACCAAGGGCCAGGTCCTCTATCACCAGCGGAGCCAGGGCAGCGGCGGCCCGGTCGACGTTCTCACGCTGTCCAAGGCCCAGCTCCGCCGTTACCGCTGGGAGGAGGTGGCCGTCGTCTTTCAGAGCGCGATGAACGCTCTCAACCCAGTGACCGATGTCCGCAACCAGCTCACCGATGCCTTGCGAGCGCACCGGCCCTCGATGAGCCGGGGAGCGAGGGACGAGCGGGCCGCAGAACTGCTCGGTCTCGTGGGGGTGAGCGGTGACCGGCTCCGAAGCTTCCCGCACGAGCTGTCGGGCGGGATGCGCCAGAGAGTGATGATCGCCATGGCCCTGGCGCTCAGGCCGGACCTGATCGTAATGGACGAACCGACTACCGCCTTGGACGTTGTCACCCAGCGCCAGATCCTGGAGAAAATAGAGGAGCTGCGCGTCGAGTTCGGGTTCGCGTACCTCTTTATTACCCACGACCTTTCGCTTCTGCTCGATGTCGCCGACACCATCGCCATCATGTACGGCGGCCGGATCGCCGAGGTGGCTTCCGCCCGGCGGCTGTACCTCGAGCCCGCCCACCCGTACAGCCGGGGCCTGCTGAGCTCCTTCCCGCCCTTGACGGGGGCGAGGCGGGTGCTCACCGGGATCCCGGGGTCGCCACCCGACCTGCGTGCCCTACCGCCCGGTTGCCCGTTTGCGCCCCGGTGCGAGCAGGCGATGGACGTCTGCCGTGAGTCGTACCCGAGCAGCACCGCCTTGGGCGACGAGGAGGAGCGTGCCCACCTGGTGGCCTGCTGGCTGTTCGCCGGACAGGCGGGCTCACCGTCCGGTCGTGTTGTTCAAGTGACCGGGGATGTCACCGGTGAGTGAGCACAGCCAAGGCCACGGCTCACCCGACGCCGTGCTGCGGGTCGAGTCGCTGACCAAGTACTACCCGGTGCGAGCCCGCAACATCAGGGCTCTCGTCAAACGGCGACGGCGCCTCGTCCACGCCGTTGACGACATCGCCTTTGAGCTCTATCCCGGTACCTGTGTCGCCCTCGTGGGTGAGAGCGGGTCCGGTAAGTCGACGGTGGGACGAGTACTCGCCCACCTCGAGCGCCCCACCTCGGGCAGGGTGCTTTTCAACGGGAAGCCGCCCAATCTCAAGAGACGGTCGGACGTGCGTAACTACCGGGGCCAGGTGCAGCTCATATTCCAGGACCCCTACGCGTCGCTCAACCCCGTCCACACCGTTGCCTACCACCTGGTGAGGCCGTTGCGCATCCACAAGATGGCGAAATCGGCAACGGACCTCAGGGCAAAGGTGCTGGCACTCCTCGAGCAGGTACACCTCACGCCCGCTACCCAGGTCATCGACAAGCTCCCCTACGAGCTCTCCGGAGGCCAACGCCAGCGGGTTGCCATCGCCCGGGCGGTCGCCGTGCAGCCAAGCGTCCTCATCGCCGACGAGCCCGTGTCGATGCTCGACGTCTCGGTCCGGCTGAGCATCTTGAACCTGCTGTCCGAGCTCGTCACCAATCACGACCTCGCGCTCCTCTACATAACCCACGACATCGCGTCGGCTCGGTACTTTGCCGAACGCCTCCTCGTCATGTATGCCGGCCAGATCCTCGAAGCCGGTCCCGCCGAGGAGATCACCCAATCGCCGGCGCACCCTTACACGCAGCTGTTGATCTCCGCCGCCCCGGACCCCGATGCTTCAGCACGTGGCCGTCGCCAGAAGATGCAAGCGCCGGGCGAAAATCCGAGCCTCATCGAGCCCCCATCGGGTTGTCGGTTCCATCCTCGCTGCCCAAAGGCAATGGAAATATGCGCCAAAGCCCGCCCACCAGCTTTCGAAATCAACGAGTCACATTGGGCCGCCTGCTGGTTGTTCCAAGACGCCGGTTCGTCCCCGGGCACGCCCGTGGCGGCGCCGTTCTTACCGCAACACGCAAGACAATAATCCCGTGCTTCAGCGGGACGCTCCGTTACAACCTAAAGGCACTAAAGGAGAAATTAGTGAGTTCATCTAGAGGCAAGAGGACAGGCTTCAGAGCCTGCTTATCGTTGGCACTTGTCGGCCTCGTGGCCATGGTGTCCCCGGCGATCTCGTCGGCTTCGCAAAGTAGCAAATCGGGAGCCAGTGAGCTCATCATTATCGCCGATCCCACCGGGCCGTTCACGGATGGGTTCAACCCCTTCTCGCTTTCCAATACCCCCTATGTCCAGGGCGCCACGTCCATGATCTACGAGCCGCTTATGCAGTACAACCTGCTAAAGGTCGGGCAGATCTACCCGTGGCTGGCGACCTCGTGGAGCTGGGCGAACGGTGGTACCGAGCTCGTCCTCCACACCCGCACGGGCGTAAAATGGTCTGACGGCAAGCCGTTCACGGCCGCCGACGTGGCTTATACGTTCAACCTGATGAAGAAGTTCCCGGCTCTTGACGGCGTCGGCGTGACCTTCGCCGGCGCCAGCGCGCCCAGCTCTACGGAGGCGGTCATCAAGTTTGCTACTCCTGCTTACACTGAGCTGTTCGACCTCAGCCAGGTGTTGATCGTCCCGGAACACATCTGGACGAGCATCTCCAACCCGGTCACGTACGTGGACGACGATCCTATCGGAACTGGACCGTACCTGGCCAGCTCGTTCTCCGCCGGTGAGTTCAGCCTCGTCCGCAACCCGGGCTATTGGCAGGCGGGCCTCCCGAAGATCGGTACTCTTCACTTCCTCTCGTACGCCTCCAACCCGAGCGCCGGGCTCGCCATAAGTTCGGGGACGATCGACTGGAACACCGTCTTCATGCCCAACTACGAGACCGGTTTTGTCGACAAGGACCCTGCGCAGCACTTCGAATCGGTGGCGCCGATCGGCAACTTCTACATGTGCCCGAACGTGACCGAGTACCCCTTCAACCTTACGGTTGTCCGCCAGGCCCTCAGCGAGTCGATCGACCGCACCACCATAACGACGGAGGGGGAGCACGGCTTGTTCTTCCCCACCATCAGCCCGACCGGGCTGACCCTGCCTCGGTGGGGTAGCTGGTTGGCGCCGCAATATGCCGGCCTGAAGGAGACGTACGACCCGAGTGCCGCCAAGGCGATGCTGGAGAAGGCGGGGTTCAAGGTTGGTGCGGGCGGTATGCTCAACGAGCCGAACGGTTCACCGTTCACCTTGACGATCCTCGGTCCTTCGCCCTATACGGACTGGATGACTGACGCCGAGCTGATGGTGAGCGAGATGCGGGAGGCGGGCATTTCCGCCACCGTGAGCGGCGTGTCCGTCAACGACTGGACAAACGACTACACGGTCGGCAATTACCAGTTGACCTTCTGCGGCCAGTTCACGACCAATGACCCGTACTCGATCTACAACTACATGCTCAACAGTGCCCTGTCGGCACCGATCGGGAAGGGCGCGGTCGGCGACGTCGAGCGCTTCACCAGCAAGCAGGCGGACGCGGCCCTGACCGCAGCCGCGGCTACCGACAACCACGCGCAGCTGCTGAAGCAGTACAGCGCGCTCGAAGGGATAATGGTGAACGAGGTCCCCGCCATCCCGCTGTTCGACGGGGGAGAATGGGCAGGGTACACAACGGTCCACGCCGTCGGCTGGCCCAGTGCCAAGGATCCCTATGAGGCCAACGCGGTGTTTTCTCCCTGGGACGAGGTCGTCGTGTTGCACTTGAGTGCAGCCTGAGGACCACGAGGATCGAAACGGCCTCCCGTTACCGATGACAGGTCGGTAGCGGGAGAGGCGTTATGTGCGGCCGGCTGGGCGCAACCTTGTGGCTTGCGCCCAGCCAAGTTCCTAGCTCGGCTCCGACAAGTGGAGGAAGAGGAATGCAGCGGATCGACACCATACCGCCTCTACCAGCAACATTTCGCTGGCGTGGCGAGCCGGTCGAGGCCAGCTTCGACCGCGAGACGTTAGCCATAACCGCCGGAGCGGCAACCGACTGGTTCGTCGACCCCGGCTCCATGGCTGCCACGCTCAACGCTCCGGCGCTGGTCTGTTCGTTGTCCGGCGATTTCGCTCTGTCGGCACGGGTAGAAGTGGCTTTACTGTCTACCTTCGATGCTGGGTCCCTTGTCCTTTGGCACAACGAAGCCACGTGGGCCAAGCTGGCCTTTGAGCTTTCCCCGCAGGGCCAGCCGACGGTCGTTTCCGTCGTCACCCGCGGCACGTCCGACGACTGCAACTCGATGGCCGTGGGGTCGCCCGTGGTCTGGCTCCGAGTGGCTCGCCTCGGGAGCGCTCATGCCTTCCATGCCTCCCTCGATGGGGAGTTCTGGCAGCTCATACGTTATTTTCGTCTCAACGAGGCCGGCGAGGCCGAGGTCGGTTTCGAGGTGCAGTCCCCGATGGGGGAAGGCTGCACGGCGCTCTTCTCGCACTTCGGCCATGCCGCCGCCGCGCTCGCCGACCTCCGCAGCGGCGTGTGAGGTCACGGTCCGTCACCCAAGCCGGTCACTGCGGGCGTTGGTCGGGGACCGGGGGTGGTCGCGGTCGCCTTGGAGTAGAAAGGGGCCAAGGTCCTGCGCAGGTAGTTGACGTCGTCGACGCGGTTCGCAAAGTGAGCGATGCAACTTAGGGCTTCCCGGAGGTGCAGGAGCGGCATTCGCTCCACCCAACCAGGGGGCGAGGGGTTGAGTTCCTGGTACCGGCGGAAGAAGTAGCTGGCGGCGGCCGGACGTGGCGCGCACCAGAGCATGGACAGGTCGACCTCAGCCCAGGTGTAGGACACGGCGGGGTCGATGAGCACGAGGCGGCCGTCCCGCCCACCGAGTATGTTCCCTGACCATAGGTCACCGTGTGTCAAGACAGCCGGCATCTCGGGGACGATCTCGGGCAGGCGGTCACAGAAGCGTTCGATGGCGCGCCGGTCTGAAGGTCCCAGAGCTTCTTGCACGAGTGGCTCGTGAAGGTACCTCAGCAGGCGGTGGTCGGCGAAAAAGGCATGACCGTTTTCGGCCCAGGCGTTCTCCTGGCGGAGCCAGCCGAGATAACCGTCGCGGTGCCATCCGAAGCGGTCGTTCGCCGTGCCACTGTGGAGCCCGGCAAGGTCATGGGCGAAGGCTTGCCACGCCTCTCGAGTGTCGGCCCGGGGAGCGAGAGGTTCCAGTACCAGCAGGCACTCAGTCAACCCGAGTACCCCGACCGTGGCCACCGGCCCGCTTTTCCTGAGAGCTTCAAGGCCCTGGGCTTCGACCGCCAGGAGGTCGCTCGGTGCGCCCAGCGACGTCTTGGCGACGACCCGGGACCCATCTTGGTACGTAACGAGCCAGATGTCCGAGACGGGGCCATTGGAGAGGCCTTGGACGGCGGCAACGTCGTCCGCCCGTCCGGCCCGGCGCAGTTCGTGCCTGATACTGCTCACGAGGGGTCACCTCTTTTGTCGCCCTCGGGACTGGGCCCGAAGCAGCGATGTCCGCGGACGAGCCAGTAATGTAGAGGCCGTCTACCACCAGGTGGCGTCCGGCTCTGCTGGCCACGCGTCCCCGACTTTACTCACTAGGAGGTCGAGTTGAAGGACAGTCCTGACCATGGCTCCGCAGTCCGCAGTCATGACCCCGTGATCGGTGTCCAGGAGTTCGAAACCAGGACCAAGCGCGTGCGGTCCGCACTGCAGGCAAAAGGACTGGAAGTGGGCGTCGCCTACGCCGTCCCGAGTTCTCCGGGTGATGTCCAGTATTTGACGGGCTATGATCCCCACATTGAGTCGGCCGCTCTTCTTGTATTGCCCAACCATGTTATCGCCCTCGGCGGGGCCGAGGGCAGGCACGTTTTCGAGGACAGTGCTGTCTACGGAGAGTGGCGAGACCTGATAGATTTTGTTATCCCATATCAGGACTACGGCGATGTGAAATTTTGGACTTTGAGAGAGATCTTTTTGGACTGCTTGGGCAGGGCGCCGGCGCGGATCGGTTTGCTGTCAGACGATAACCTGGTACCCGCCGGGTTCCTTGGGCGGGTACGTGATGCCGTGTCGCCTGGGCCGTGCGAATTCGAGCCGATGAGCGACACATTGCTCTCCCTGAGGTACGACAAGAGCACGGCAGAAATTACGTTGTACCGGGAAGCGAGCCGCATCGCCGCCAGTGCCATGGCGGCGATGATCGAGGCGGTAAGGCCCGGAACTCGAGAATTGGAAGTGGCCGCAGTTGGAGACTATACGGTAAAAAGTCTGGGCGCTTACAATAGTGGCTTTGACGCGATAGTCTGCTCGGGCCCGCGAATAAACACTGTGATAGGTCGCGCCACAAACCGCGTGATCGCCGACGGCGACATGGTCATGCTGGGAGTGGCGCCACGATATCAAGGCTATACATCCGCATCAGGTCGGACAGTTGTAGCGGGCAAAGTCAGGCCGGTGCAGAGCGACATATTACGCCACGCCGCCCATGCCATGCAGTTGGCTGCTTCAGAGCTCCGTGCCGGTAACGCGGCAAGGAACGTCGACCTCGTGCCGCGTCAGTACCTGAGCAAGCATGGGCTGGCCGAGTTCCAGATGTACGGCGTCGGGCACGGAATTGGCCTGACAGAGTGCAACGAGTGGAAGACGGCGACGGCCGTGAGCGATTACGTCCTGCCCAAGGGGATCTGCATGCAGCTGGATATTGGGCTCTTCAATCACCCTGAGATAGGCGGGCTCCGGCTTGAGGAGCCGTACCTGATATCGCATGACGGGGTCACCGAGCAGCTGACCGGTCTCCCCTTGGTAACCGCCCAATAGCCGCGGGCCGGGCTGGGCGGTGTGCTCGGCAGGTACGCGGGCGGGGAGCCCGCCGGCCCGGGGCCGAGCCCCCAGACCCGGCCG
This sequence comes from Acidimicrobiales bacterium, assembly GCA_049522375.1. Classification (GTDB taxonomy): domain Bacteria; phylum Actinomycetota; class Acidimicrobiia; order Acidimicrobiales; family Palsa-688; genus Fen-671. Next base: position 9,808 of record JBEKNX010000152.1, read on the forward strand.
GGACGGTC
>JBEKNX010000153.1:0-9798 GCA_049522375.1 Acidimicrobiales bacterium
GTCCCCGAGCAAAACTGCCACCTGCTGGACGAGACTTAATAAGAGTTTGCCCTCCCCGGAGTGGCCCATCCATGTCGTGTCCGCCACCAGCAAAACTGCTACTTGACAACCATAGGAGTATCATGGAGCGGCCCGTTGATCCCACCCACACAGCAGGTTGCCACAATCAGTGGTCATGTCGGACCAGATGTTCCAGCACGACGGGACCAGTTGAAGTTGAGACCACCATTCCCAGCCAGTCAAGCCCCGTCGGGTAACGTCCGCCTTACCACTTGTGGTTCATCGGGGCAGGGGAGGTCGTCCACTGAGCGGGCCAAGCGTTGATAAGGGCGACAGGACGACGAGATGTGCCACTTACATTGAGCGCCCAAAGGCGGGGTCTCGCTCAGCGAGGTTGGCACCTCCCAGGTCAGAAGTGGTAGCGCGTGCCAAGATCAGTGAGTGGTGACACCTATGGGGGTCCGGGAACAGAGTTCACCTCGTTGAGGAGCACAGCGGGCGCCGTCAAGCAGGAGCCTATGCTGCCTTCGTGGCACCACCGAAGCAGAAGCGGGACCCGAGGAGGCTCTCGCCAAGCGCGAGGTCCATCTGCGCCCTGATCGGCCCGGCTTGTGTCACTTGCCTGGTTACCGGCGCCGTCGCGGTGTTCGTCACGAACGACGCCGCCGGGTCCGGGATCATCGCAGCCACCGGTAGTCCTGTGGCAAGCGCCAAGGTTGGAAGTGCCAAGACCGACTTCGCCAAATCAGTCGCTGTCAGCAGTAGAGATGTCGGCGGGAACGTAATTGATGTGGATGCCCTCTTCCTGCGTCAGCGGCCACCACGCAGCTATATGGGACACTTCAACTCGCATGACGCTAACGTGAACGGTTTGCGCGCCAACGGAAATCTGGGCATCTTTTAGGTCGACTCCCAGTGGTGGCGCGGTACTGGACAAGAAGGCGCCGACGTCATCTGAATCTAGTGTGTCAAGTGACCAGGGATCGGTGTAACGTTCCAAGCGGGCTCGGGCATCCTTCTGGCGAGCACGGTCAGTTCCAAGAGCCCGCTGGAACGCGCTGTCTAGCGCGGAATGCAGCTCCGGTTCGCCCGCCAGTTCTGAACTCGTTCTTGTTAGTACTTCCTTGAAGGTGGCGTCTACGGCGGCCGCAATGCCCTCAGGAGCTACCATCCCACCGCGGATAATCGTACCGTCGACCAACAACCCGACCGGGAAGGACACACCGCTAGGAACGGACGAAATCCTGACCAACAACGCCAGCATTCCGTCCGGAACAGTGTGCCGGCTTGAAAGTTGATCGAGCCTCCGTATTGCGCGCTCACAGTCGCTCATGCGATCCTCGACAACCTCGCTAAGTACCTGATATCGCGTTCCTCCGGGCTGGAACGAGCTACAGGCAACCTGATGTTTCGTGGGATACGAACCGAGCCGGTGAGCCCAGTTTGCTCCTCCCGGATCCGCCCGACGATCCAGGACCGGGCGAGGGTCGAAGATGGGATGCCGGCGGCCTCGGCGATGGTTTGGAGGGCAACCACCTCGTAAGGGTCCAGACGGATCGAGTACACGGCTGAGCGCGCCCGGTTGGGGCGGCTAAGCGTCGCCCCAGCGGGGATGGGCGCGTCGCGGTTCTCCTCGGAGGATGCAGTTTCCTGGTCGATCAGTTTCTCGATGTAACTCATGGCTGTTCCTCCCGATAGCGTCGGATGTCGGTTTCGTTGGACCTCCAGCCGTTCACCCCGTAGGTCGCATCTCCTTCGGTGATCGTGATGACGGTGATCAGGCAGCCCGCCAGGGGCGAGTACCCGATTGTGCGCACGCTGCGCCCCGACTTGCTTGCCGGGTCGGGGGCTATCTGAAGGGCGTCGGGATCAGCCAGCGCCTCGTCCGCCCACTCGGCCTCGATTCCGTGGCGGTCATGCATGTAGTCGGCCCGGTAGCTCCAGTCCACTCCTTCCACTACAGGCACATCGTACTACAACGTACGACGCTCGGAAGTTAGCCCAACTGATGCATAAGTGCCCGTTATGCATCACTTCTGGTGGGCTCTCCCCTGTAGTTCCCGAGTGCGACGGCGGCGACATGGCGCGGGCTCGTTCGGCCGAGCACCCTGATCGTCACGGCCGAGGACGTTGTCTACTCGTTGAGCGCGAACGTACCGCGCCGCAAAATCGACGCCCTGACCGCGGCGCCAGAGGGACAGTGAAGCGATCAGTTCGACCGCTCCGCGTTCAGCCGTCGCCGACGCTCAGACAGCTCTGCGAGGCGCAGTTTTGCAGGCAGGGCTCGCGCATGCTGAGGCCGCACGGACAATCGCCTCTGGCCTCCGCGCTGGCATCGCCCGGCCTCGCGATGTCACTCCGGGCTGAACGCTGCCGCGCTCGCCTGAAATCACAGGCACGGCCCGAACGCCTGTGCGAGGATCCGTTCTGTGACGTTCCCAGAGAACCGGCCATACGATAAGAACGCTCAAGTTGATCAGACCCTCTGGTCGATGTCGATGCCGTTGGTGGCAAGCAGGTCCTCCACGAAGATCGTGTTCGGTAGCCAGGACCAGCTCGGCCAGGCTGTGCGCTGTGCCACCTGGGTCCGCAACGACCGCAGGGCCTCGAGGTCGAGCGCGCCCGTGCGCCCGAAAGCCCGGTCCAGGCAATGCGCGATGACGTGGGCGGCGGCTTGGTCGGCGCGCTGGGCAAGCTCGGCTGCCTGTGCCCAGCGGGCAACCTCGCGGCGCTCGTGCTTGGTGCGTGCTGCGCGTCCCATACCCCGGGACACGATAACCAGGCAGGACGTCGCCAGTATCCTCAACCAGCAACTTTAGTTCGCCGCCCCGGAGGGGGGCCGTCGTGATGACGCTAGCGGACGTAACCTTCCGGAGCGCTCCCGCTCTCGCCGCCGTGGCGCGGCGACGGTCGTGCGGCCAACTCGTCGGTGCTTGGAGTATCGCGGAGGGCGCGGCACGGAGTGGATGGGCAAAAGATGGGCAAAACTCCCCGCGGGCTCCTCTGCTTGTCTATCTTACCGCCTGTGACGTGCCCTTTTACTGGCAGCCCCAACGGGGTTCGAACCCGTGCCTCCACCTTGAGAGAGAGGGCTGATCGCCGCTACAACGTGCTCAGCAGGGCGTTCACCGTACCACGGCCTGGACTTGCGGTCCTAGCACCCGTCTGCGGCGCAAAGTCCGTTGGCGAAATGTTGGCAAGCCCGCAGCGACGGCGTGTTGCCTCTACCCCTAAAAGGTGGAGACGGAAAGGTGGAGACAGGCGCCGCTGCGTTGTACTGCCCGAGCCCCGAGCTCGCAACGGCTTGCAACCTTGTCCGCAACTTGGGGCAGTCCGCGGCGGCCCGCCGCCACCTTGGCGGCGTCAGGCTGTACGTGGAAGAGGCTGGCAACGCCCACGCGTCAGTGCCGTTATGCGCTCTGCCAGCTGTCGGGCGCCGGCACTATGAGGGCGCGTTCGGCACCCGTGCGGCCGTTAGGACCATTTGCCCCGGTCAAGTGCTTATGCGGGGGTCCCCTCCGCCAGGCGGGCAGGCCAGGATGAACCGACCAGGACGGGACATGCCCCAGGCTTCGTAGCGGTCATCGGGGTCCACGACGAGCTCGAACGACAAATTTACCTCGGGGACCGGCGTCCTACTGTTGGCGTGTCCCGACCTTCTCGGCCACCAGCTCCACGGCGAAGGTGGACCGGTTCCTCACCTGACGCAGACGTGCCACATCGCTCGGGTCGATGTCAACTACGAAATGGGCACGCATCCTGCTCCCAGCCGGCTGAGGGTCTCCCAGGTCGGCGTGTGCTGGTCGCGTTCCAACGTTAGATGTCGCACGAGACGAGCCGGGCCAGAGGGACAACGAGGTCAGCGCCTGGGTGAGATTGGGAGACGGATTGTTTGTCGAACCTGGATGTGGACATTCGGGGGCCGGTATTGCTATGGTCCTCCTAACCCAGGGCAGGGCCACCTGGCCCACCGAATGCGATGGCACTCAGGTGAGGTCGGCTACGCTACAGACACGCTCCTTCGCCTCGACAACCCATCGGCCCTCATCGTTCCAGCGATGAGCAGGCGGCCCGTACGCTTCAGGCGCCGCTCAACCTGGCGTGCGCGTCCCGGAAGACCTGGCCGCTGGCACTGATGACAACACGCACGCTGCAGAACCTCCTCAAAACACCCGGGAAGACGGATCTGGGTACCCATGAGGTGCTGGCGTACGAGACCATCATTGGTCGTTCATGCGGGCGCCCCCCAATCATCGCCTATGCACTTCTTTCCGAACTAGAGGAGCTCTCGGTGGGCCAGCCGGCATGACCCACCCCGTGCCTATCGACGCCGATTTCGACCGTGCTTTCGGTGCATCACCCACACGCTGGGCGATAGCGGGCCCGGGGCGGATCGCGACCACCCTTGTTAGTGAGTTCGTCCTGGTACCGGAAGCCAAGCTGGTCGCGGTCGGTTCGCGTTCAGCGCAACGCGCCGAGAGCTTTGCGAAGGAGCACGGGATCGGGCGAGCGCATGGCTCCTACGCCGCCCTACTCGCCGACCCGAACGTCGACGTTGTCTACATCGCCACAACCACCCAGCAGCATCACGCCATCGCCTTGGAGGCGGTGCGCGCCGGCAAAGCTGTACTTGTCGAAAAGGCATTTACGGCCACGCTCGCCGCTGCAGTGGAGATTGTCGCCGAAGCCCGCGCGCGCAACGTGTTCGCTATGGAGGCCATGTGGACGCGCTTTCACCCCGCCGTCATCCGTGCTCGGGAACTGCTAGCTGAGGGTGCGATCGGAGAGATCTTCGCAGTACAGGCCGATCTGGGCGTGGCCTGCGATTACGACCCGTTGGACAGGCTCTTCGCCGCCGAGCTGGGCGGGGGCGCCCTGCTTGACCTGGGCGTCTACGTCGTCTCCTTCGCCCAGATGCTGCTGGGCGCGCCTCAGACTGTGCGCGCCGTTGGCGCTCTCGAAAGCAACGGCGTCGAGGGATGTGCCACCCTGCTGCTCGGCTGGCCGAACGGGTGTAGCGCCACGCTTACGACCTCCCTGCACAGCCCCATGCCGGGGGCGGCACGTGTATTCGGGAGCCGGGGTTGGCTTGAGTTTCCACCGTACTTCCACCAACCCAAGGGCTTCGTGCTGTACCGCGCCGGGCACGAGCCTGAACCAGTGTTGATGCCGCCCCTCGGCTTCGGCTACGCTCACGAGCTCATCGAGGTCACTAGGTGCGTGCGCGCCGGGACGAAGGAAAGCAGTGTGATGCCACTCGATGACACGCTGGCCGTCATGGCCGTGCTCGAGGAGGCAGCCGCCCAGCTCGGCGTCACGCGCCGCGAGGACGCGGATGTCCTAGGGCCGGACCGTAAAGGTTAACCGTTAGTTAGTGCTCACACAAGAGCCCGTTTGTGGCCCCAAGGGCATTAGCAATTGAACTGGTACGCCCTATCGGATAACATAGGCATAATCGCCGGGGAGCGAAGAGCAATTAGCAGACGGGACGGCTTAGATGGGGTTTCCAGCGGTATCCTCGTCGACAGGGCCGTCCTCAGGACCGACCTCAAGCAGCTCGATCATCGTGCCGAGTCGCGCTTCGGAGTCAAAGTACGCGTAACGCCCGTTATCGCCACGTTGCGCGAGGCGGATACCCAGACGGTCAAACTCTTCGATCCCATTCCCCATACCGCGGACCGCGAATGCGATGTGCTGCACACCCTCACCTCGTTTCATCAAGTGATCTGACCATACGCTCGGAGCGTCGATTGGCTCCAGCAATTCAAGCCTGCATTGGCCGAAGTCGAAGAACGCGATCCTGCAACGCGCACCTGTAGCGGCGCCTCTATATTCCGTGCCCGCCTCGGCGAGCGTGCCACTCACCATTAGCTCAGATGGTCCGATCCCGAGGAACTCCGTCCACGCCTTGACCGTAGCGTCCAAATCTCGCACCACAATGGCCACCTGGATCACAGCCGTCGTATCAATCCCATTCATCATCCACTCCTGTCCTAGAGAAGTGCCCACGGATTCTAGCCTCGGCTTTTCACGCCCGCAACGTCACGTGAGCTGGGAGCATCCACCAAAGTGCCTGTCCTGCAAAGGAAACTTGGATTGTCCAAGACCTAACCAACCCTCACAGGAAGGCACCTCTTGAGTGAAGAAGCGTAGCCGCCGCTGGGCCAAGATGAACGTATCCGCCGACGGCGCTGGGGTGGCCTCCCACGCCGGTTGTGAGCTGCTCAGAGAGCCGGCGGCAGCCACGGGGCTAGTCGGCGCCTGGGACAGGGCGCTGATCGGCACCTACAGCGGCCTGCCAATTCACTTACCCGGCCAGGTGCTGGCCGACCTGGCGGTCTTCATCGGGGGCGGCGCCACGTCCATATCGGACATGAAGACCTTGCGTGACCAGCCCCGCCTGTTCGGCGGGCCTCGTGTTTTGGTCCGGGGCCGACTCGCCCGCTGCCACCCATGGCTTCGCCGAGGGCTGCAGGGACAAAAAGGTGGGCTTCGGTGTCGGTTTCCCGGTGGATGAGGACGTCCGCCGGGCGATCTCCCTCGTGCCCGAAGACGTCTGGGAGCCAGCGACCGAAGACGACGGCGAGATAAGACCAGGTGCCTTCCTGGCCGAGTTCACTCGCATGGTCGACCTGTCGGCCTGGCCAGAAGATTCTCGGGTCGTCTGCCGGCGTGAGCGGCCCCACCCCGGCGCGGCGTTAACGCTGTTCGAGGCCCAAGACGGTCGGCGCTACACCGCTTTTGTCACCGACCGGCCGTGGCGTCCTCGCCGGCGGGATCGCCGGCCTCCGCTGCGACAGTGCCGCCACGCCGGCTTGGAGGACCGTATCCGCCAGTCCAAGACGACCGGGCTCAAGAACTTCCCCTGCCAAGACGTGGCCAAGAACAACGCCTGGATGGAATGTCCCTGGCCACCGCCGACTTCGTCTGTTGGCCCAAGCTCGTCTGCTTTGCCATCCTCCCGGTCATCGCGCACTGTGAGATCGAGGCTTTCCGTTATGCCATCTTGCACATGGCCGCACGGGTCACCCGCTCGGCCGGGGCAGTCCACCTGCGCCTCGACCGGGCTTGGGCATGGGCCGGGGTACTGGCGAAGGCAATTTCCCGCCTGCGGGCCCCCTTCAGCTGATCACCCAGCCCTTTATCGAGGACACGAGAAACCTGCCAGGCTGGTACGCGCCACCATGCTGCCAAGACCGGCCCCGACGGCAACCCGGCGGCCCCTATGGACGGGCGACGCCGCGGCGCCAGGGGCTTCTCGCCATGGACGGCGCTCTTGGGGCAAGGACCACGACTTCGTCAGCCCCCGTGACGGCCATCCGCATGTCTGCCTGAAAGACCGAGGCTAGATGTTGGCCAAACGCTAGTCCAAGAAGGACTAGGACGCGGCCGACCTCCTCGACCCTGCCAATTAACAGCGACCAATGGTCCTGTTGAGGCTGACCGCGGCCCAAAGGGCATCCCTGCCACGCACTCCATCACCGTCGGTCAGTAAATCGACCCTTCCCCACGAGAGGATGTCCTGAGCTGCGGCGGCGATGGTGACAATGCGAGAGCTGGCCGCTCACCGCTTCCTCCGCTCACAGCTTCGTTCCTGTTCTAATCCTCCAGTCGTCTGGCGCGAAATGTATGACGACCGGGCCCCGCGACCCATTGGGGATAGTTCGTGCCCCAGAGGTTGTTGAACAGGTTGAAATGGACGCTGGCGCCCGGTGAGGGAACAAAGGCGTCGTCGGTCAGGAGACGAGGCTGACCGATACAAACCAGCGGGGTGTCCAGCGATGAGATCTCGAACCCACGCCCGTCGGGCTCCGTCCAGCACAGTTCGCCATCGATGGCGTGGGTGGTCCGTGACCCACCCAGAACGACATCGTGGACGGATACCCGCCGGCCAAGTTTCGTGACGTGACAAGTTGCCGTCGGACCGGGGGCTTCGAAGCTGCACCACATGGCCTCCGGTAAGCGAGTCGGCTGTTTGTCGGCCCAGAAAATCTCGATGTGCAGTTCTCGCGCCTCGAGGTCGTACAGGTAACGGATGCGGATCCCCTTAGGAGCGCCGGAGGCGATGTCCGGGTCGTCGATGTCGAAGTCGACGGCAATTTCGATGCCCTGGCGGTCGCCGGCGGAGATCTTGCGTAGATCGCCGACACTCGGGAGCCACTCACGCACATCCCACGGATGTACGGCGTCGAGGCCGGGCTTGGTGAGGGCGGGCTTGACCCACCACTCCTGCTGCTGGTCCCGGCGGACGTAGTGAGAGAGGTAGTCGGCGTAGGCGCGGTCGCCGTAGGACTGGTACCGGACAAGGCAGATCGGCGACCCGAGCACGGAAAACCCAGAGCCCGTCTCGACACATCGCAGTAGCGTGCCCGAGGCCGTGTCAATTGCCATTTCGACACCTGAGAGCGAGGCGACGGTAACTATCTGCGTACGCGGCTCCGGCCTCAGTACCTCTCGTGCACTGTCACGGAGCTCATCCGTTGGCAGGAGCTCGACCGCCTCATCAAGATAGCTTTCCTGTTCAGCCCAGGAGTCCTCGAACAGCGCGTAGCGCCCTGCGGCGCGGTCGGCGAGGAACGTAGCCTGGTCAAGGGTGGCCCCACTGGGCATCAATATCGTGTCCAGACCCCAGGTATGTTCGGGAACACAGACCAGCCGGCGCACGAATCCCTCCATGTCGGGACCAGACGTCGCGGTGGCGTGCGCCTCGTGCCACCGAGCTAGGGCGAGATAGCGCCGGACCTTGGCGGGGTGGCTCCCGATGCCGTAAACCCACGTGTCACCGATCTCCTCGCGCACCACCGGCAAGGTGGAGGTGATCAGGCGGATGGCCCGCGCGAACGCGTCCAGGGTGGAAGCATTCGTATCGGCGGTTGGATAGTGCGCGGACAGTTGGGTCAGTTTGCCGATTACCCCCTGAAGAGACGGTGGCCCTTCGTTGTCTGCGCTCACCTCGACGGCAAGCGCGTCGGGCACTCCGGGGGGGGCGTAAAAGCCACCGTAGGCAGGGTGGTACATCACAGTGACCTGCGTGCCACTATCGTCGTCACGCCACACGAACAACGGTGGGACTTGGGGCATATTGATCGCACTGTTGACACCCACGTGCAGGAACTCCACACCTGCCTCCGCCAGCAGCGGGACCATGGCCCGCGTATGGCCCGGGACATCGGTCATCTTGGCGGCGATTGTCTCCCGCCCGAACCACTGGTCGAGACGCTGGGACAACCGGAGGGCTTCCCTGAGCAGCGCGGCGGTCATGAACTCCGTCTGCAGGGTGAACGGCAACGCATGCCAGACGATGAACTCCTGGGCGACAGCATCTTCGAACTCGCGTCGTTGGCGCCCGTCGGTACGGTCCAGGTATTCGTGGACCATCCATGAGCCCAGCGTCCAAGTCAGACGTTCGCTTCGTCCCGCGGCCCGCAGGAGACGGTTCACCGCGATCACCCTTGGAATGTAGACATCGAGGTACTCCTCGACGACGCCGGCTGCCTGGCCCGTGAACCCAAGATCGAGATGAGTCTTGCTTACAACGTGCACTCGGGTGATCGGCGGCACACTGGCCAGAGCAGACGTCAACGGTATCCCTCTTCTGTGATGCCTGATGTTGGCAATGACGTTACCAGGTACAACCGAGCACGATCAACTGGCCCGATGTCCCCGTTGGCCCACGATCCGACGATCCTGAGCATTGGCTCTGGCGGGACGAGGCTCGCCACGGTGCCGGTGTTCGTTGACTTGGGACCAGGGCGCGGAGATGGCCCAGCACGCCCGACTGCACATTGACACCGGACT
>JBEKNX010000154.1:0-9798 GCA_049522375.1 Acidimicrobiales bacterium
CAACTTCGTATTGGTGCTCGGACCTGCTGCGCCCGGAGCCTTCGCTTGACCCGATTGACAAGTAGGCCACACCTCGCTTGGAACTGTGGACCCGAATGTGAGCCTTGCCGTTGCCGTGGGGAGAACCCATCGCCCTCTGGAAGCCCAGCCGAGGTCCTTGGTCGTCGCGGGCGCGGGTGGCGACTCGCTGGGACGCCTAGGGTTCCGGTCAGCAGCGGGTGTTAAGGTCGTTTCAAATCCCGATCAGACCAGAAAGGGGTGGAGATGGACGATGCCCTACTTGGTGGGGTTCTCGAGCGACTAGAACAACGACCGCTCAAGGCTGAGGCCGAGGCACTGCTGCTTGCGGCATGCATCAGCGAGGACGAGCTTCAACGGGCTCTGGGCGGTGAGCTACTGGCACGGCCCGTCCCGTCGGACAACCAGGGGCAACGTCCAGAGCTGGCGTACCTGGAGTCGCTGGAAGTGGCCGGCTTCCGGGGCATTGGCCCCAGGACCACGTTGCCGCTGACTCCTGGCCCAGGGTTCACCCTGGTAGTGGGGCGGAACGGGTCCGGCAAGTCGAGCTTTGCCGAAGCTCTGGAGCTGCTTCTCACAGGAGAGGTGCGACGCTGGGCCGAACGCGCCGTCGTATGGCACGAGGGCTGGCGCAACCTGCACCGCACCCCTCCGTCGATCCATGTCACGCTTGCCCTTCAAGGAGCGGGACGGGCCGCCGTTGACCTTGGATGGGCCGATCGCCAGGACCTTGGAGAACCAGCCACGGTGGTCCAAGTAGCCGGCGAGAAGCGAAGCGGCCTCGATCGTCTTGGATGGGACGAGGCGATAAAAGCCTTCCGGCCGTTCCTCTCCCATAGTGAGCTCGAGGCACTCCTGGGCAGGCCCTCTGAACTGTACGACCTCCTCGCTGACGTCCTCGGCCTCGACGACCTGACTGCCACCGCCGAGCGGCTCAAAGTTGCCCTTCGTGCCGCCGAGGCCCCCCTGTCCGAGGTCAAAAAGGCGGTAGGGGCGCTCCTGGACCGCCTTGGGCAGGCCGACGACGAGCGCGCCACGGCCTGCCTGGCAGCACTCAATAAGCGCTCCTGGGACCTTGATGCTGCACAACGCGTCGCCACCGGGGCGCAGCCTTTCGGGACCGGCGGCGCACGCGAAGAACTGCGTCGGCTTAGCGAGCTTCGTCCGCCGGCCTTGGAGGACGTGGCTCCGACCGCCGCCGCGTTACGTGACGCTTCCTCACGACTGGAAGCCGTAACGGGTACGGATGCCGGCAGAGCGCTCAAATTGGCTGACCTCCTCGACGCCGCTCTGGTTTACCACCGTGATCACGGCGACGGGGACTGCCCCGTGTGTGGGCGCCAAGGTGCCCTCAACCCAGCCTGGCAACAAGAGACCGAGGACGCTATCGGCCACCTTAGGGCGGAGGCTGCTGTGGCCGAAGGTGCCCACCAGTCAGCCCAAATGGCCCTCATCACCTCCAACAGCCTTCTTTTGCCCGAGCCGCAAGTGCTTCAGACCGAAGTCGTTGAGGGGACCTTGGCCGCTCGCTCTCTCTGGCAGAGCTGGCTCCGTATCCCCGGCGGCGACGACCCGGGTGCTCTCCGTGCTCGAGCCGATCATTTTGAGGAGCACGTTTCCGAACTGGCCGACGCCGTCGAGAAGGTGCGCCTAGCTGCCAACTCGAAGCTAGTTGAACAGGAGGACCGATGGTCGCCGCTGGCGGTCGAGGTTGCCACCTGGTGCACGACGGCTCGCTCGGCCCTGGCGGGAGCTCAGAGCGCAACCGGGTTGAAAGAAGCGGAGAAGTGGCTTAAGGATGCCATTGATGACCTGCGCAACCGCCGTCTGGAGCCCCTGGCTGCGCAGTGCGCGGCGATCTGGGGGCAGTTGCGCCAGGAGAGCAACGTCGCACTTGGTGCTATCCGGTTGACGGGCTCCGCCACCCGTCGACAGGTCGACTTCCATGTCACCGTCGACGGGACTGATGGGGCTGCTCTTTCGGTCATGAGCCAAGGTGAAATCAACGCCCTGGCCCTTTCGGTGTTCCTACCCCGGGTGACAATGCCCGCCAGCCCGTTCGGGTTCCTAATAATCGATGACCCGGTCCAAGCCATGGACCCCGCCAAGGTCGAGGGGCTTGCTCGCGTGCTCTCCGACACGGCAAGGGAGCGTCAGGTCATTGTCTTTACGCATGACGACCGCCTGCCCGAAGCCGTCCGCCGGCTAGGTTTGGCCGCCACGATCCTCGAAGTCACCCGCCGTCCCGGCTCTGTCGTCGAGGTCCGCCGCGCCCTCGACCCGCCAGCGCGTGCCATCGAAGATGCCCGCGCCATCAGCGCCGACCGGGGGGTACCAGACGAAATTGCACGCCGGGTCGTCGGCGGCCTTTGCCGTGTGGCGCTTGAGTCGGCCTTCGCCGAGGCCTATCGGCGTGCCCGGCTTTGCGCCGGCGACCCTCACCAGGTGGTCGAAGACCGTCTCTTAGCCACGTCAACGAGCCTTACAGGGCGCGCCGCGCTTGCCCTGTTCGGCGATCCGGACCGCGGGGGCGAGGTGCTCACGAAGCTCAACGGCTGGGGAGGAAGGTGGGCTGGCGACACCTACCAAGCCTGCAACAAGGGTGCCCACGGCGCCTACGAGCACGATGTGGCTGCTCTGATCGGCGACACAGAGCGCCTCATTGCCAAGATCCGGGCCAATGTCACATGACATACCGGTCAACGCCGGCCGCGCTTCTCGAAGCGGCGCGGGATATGTGCCAGCGGCCCGATGCCGCGACCGCCGGCATATGGCCTCGGGCAGCCGCGCTCCTAGCCCGGCAGGCGCTCGAAGGCGCCGTGGATCTCTACTGGGCCAGTGGCCCCTCCCCAATGCTGGCTGAGTGCTCCATGCGAACCCAGCTCGTTTGCCTAACTGAGATCGCAGGGCCTGACCTGGCCGGCATTGTGAGCAGCTCCTGGGCCTCGCTGAGCAGTGCCTGTCATGTCCATCCGTACGAGTTGGCGCCAACCGGCCCAGAATTGTTGGGGTGGATTGACGCTGTAGAGACATTCTGCAGCGCGCTGGGACCGACCAAGGGACCTGAGTGAGCGACGCAACGCTGTACTGCAGCGAGTGGTCAGCCTCGTACGGGAACCCTTACCTCGAGCCGCCGGGAGCGGCTCCCGACGTCGACCTGGCGCCGATCGTGGAAGACGGCGGCGTCTTGCGGGCCAGAGATGTGCCGCCCGCCCCTGGCGTGACGATGGCGTTCGTCGACGGGGTCCGTCGTATGGAGGCCCACCTGACCCTTGAACAAGCGGGGACGGTAACCCGAGCGGTCGCTGGCGCCCACGGCGTCGGGGCCGTGGTCTGCACCCCGGACGAGGTGCCTCGATGGGACTCGTGCCGCGCCACCCGGTACGTCGTGTGGGAAGGCGGAGAGGCCATGCCACTGACGGAGGGTAGTGGCTTCTCGTGGCAGCTCGATTCCCTCCCACCCGGGGCCGCCGCCACAGCTGAAGTGCGCTTGCAGAGCCTGATGCGGGATGCCGAACGGGACCTTGCCGAGGACCTGGCGCAAGAAGGAAGAGTTGTAGTTCTTGATGGCCCCCTAACCCGGGTGCGTACCCAGGGCAAGCGGGTCGTCGGTTACGTAAAAACTCATTGGCGCATCCCCCTCGACGACGCCGGGCGCGCCGTCGTCGCCGGCCTTCAGACGGGTCAGCGCACCAGTTTGCTGGCGCCCAGAGACGATGTCTATACCACGTACCTGCGCTTGCCGAGCGAAGCGACCGCCGGTACGTGGGGAGCGACGGTCCGCCTTGAGATCCCGACCCATGTCGGTGTCACGCAGGCGGCAGCTTGGGCTGACCAGGCTTGCGCTCTCCTACCCCGGTACGCCGGTGTCGCCCACATTGACCCGCGCGCCCCCCAAAACCTCCAGCCTGTGGCCGCCTTGGAACGGCACCTCCGACACCTGCTCGGCGACCCTGGGCTTGCCACGCGCGCCGTGCGCGCTGCTGTAGCCCGTCGTGCTGCCAGCACTACTACCAAAGGAGCCGGCCGATGACCGAGCAACTTGTCCCCGGTGCCACTAACGGGCAATACAACGGAGGCGGTGATGGCCGCCTTGAGATCGAGGCCCCGCGCCGGGTACTGGGTTGGGTCGACGGCGCCGGCGTCGTGGGCGAACAGCGCTTTGATGTCGTCGTTGCCACCGATGCCGTCGTCGCCGTTGACGACCTAGTTGTCACCAGCCACGTTCTCCCCGACGGGGTGACCCTGACCCATTTCGGGATCGTGGTGGCGACATCAGGAGTGCTCGAAGGGGCCTCCTTGGCATCGGACACCCGGCGGATCGCCGTCGATAAGACCATGCCCGGTGAGGCCGTGCGCCGGGTGGAAGTGGCTGTACTGCGGGTCGACCCCGAGCGCTGGCTTGCTCCCCACCCAGGTGCCACCGTGTTCGCAGCCGTAGGTGCGGCTCGGGATATGGCCCTGTTCACCGAGCACATGGACCGGCCCTTTCCCTTTGGCCTCGACAGCACCGGCACACCCGTCCCCCTCGCTTTCGAGTACGTAGACGGGACCAAAGGTGGCCATGTCAATATCTCGGGCATCTCGGGCGTCGCCACTAAGACATCAACCGCGCTCAGCCTGCTCTACCTCATGTTCGAAGGGCCACGACGAGCCGAAGTGCTCGGCGCCCAGTCGCCCAACGCTCGGGCCCTTGTGTTCGCCGTCAAGGGCGAGGACTTGTTGCACCTCGATACGCCTAATGGCCGGTTTGCCCGCCACGCCGACGCCGTGGCTGGGTGGGCCGCCCACGGGGTGGCTAGGCCTGGCCCGTTCACCAGGGTCCGGGTCTATGCCGCACGCTCCCCGCAATCACAACCAGGGACATCGGTGGCCTGGGTCGAGTCGCGCGCTCATGGCAGCGTCGCCGCCTATGGGTGGACACCCGCTCGGTTCGTCGAAGAGCGCCTATTGCCCTACGCCTTCAGTGACACTGATGGGGGCCGGAGCCTCGTTGGCTTCATCTTGGAGAGGGTGACCGATCTGCTCGTTCGCTGGACGTTCCCACTCGCTGGCGTCGAGGGCGCAATTGTGCTCGCCGACCCGCACGGGCGCGGCGTGCCGGCCCAGGGCGGCATACACCGGCCAGAGCTCGGCCCAGCCGACGGTTTCGTAGTGCGCAGCTTCGCTGACCTGGCCGACTGGTTCACCGGCGATGGCGCCAACCCGGGCGTCTTGGACGAGGCTCATCCCTTCGTGGGGGCATGGAAGCGCAGCGATGCAAGTGGCACGGTTGACGCTTTCCTCCGCCGCCTGCACGCTCTTCGTTCCAGGATCGGGTTCCTCATAGATGTGTCAGCCACCACGATTGACCTATCTGAGGAGATAACGGTTGTCGATCTCCACAACCTGCACGAGACCGCACAACGGTTTGTCGTGGGTGCCACCTTGGCCAGCGTATTTGCGGCCAAACAAGCCACGGGCCGCGAACCGCTCCGCTTCGTCGTGCTCGATGAACTGAACAAGTACGCGCCGCGGGAGGGGTCAAGCCCGCTCAAGGAACTATTGGTAGACATCGCTGAACGTGGTCGTAGCCTCGGTGTGATCCTGATCGGCGCCCAACAAGCGGCCGGCGCCGTTGCGCCCGCCATAATCCGAAACGCGGCGGTGAAGATCGTTGGCCGCCTCGACGCAGGCGAGACAGCCGAGTACCGCTTCCTCACGCCCGAGCTTCGCGAGCGCGCCACCCGGTTCCTACCAGGCACGCTCGTGCTGTCCCAACCACTGATCCCGGTGCCCGTCCCGATCCGGTTGCCCTTCCCGCCCTTCGCTACGTCGGTCGAGGAGGCTCGGGCGGCTCAAATCCCTGACGCGGCAACGGTCGAGGCGATCGCCGCAGACCTCGAGCACTTGGCGTAGGAGAAGAAAGGCTTTGCCGTGAAGCTGGTGCATACCTCCGACTGGCATGTCGGCGTCGAGCTCGGCACTATCGACCGACGCCCCGACTTGGAGGCCGCCTTAGACGCCCTCGTCGACCTCACCATCGATGTGGGCCCAGATCTCATCGTCCACACTGGCGACCTGTTCGACCGGGCCCTCCCTGCCGGCAACGACGTCCGTTTTGCAGCAGACGTGCTTTGCCGCCTCGCGGCGGTGGCACCGGTTTTGGTCCTTTGCGGAAACCACGACGGGCGGGCCACTTTTGCCGGCATCGATAAGTTCTGCTCTGTTGGCGGGGACCGGCTGCGCCTGCTAGCCCAGCTCGACGTCCGGGACCCCCTTCTAACTTGGCCGACAGCCGACGGAGGCCGGGTGCGCGTCGGCGCAGTACCCTTTCAGCCGCTCGCCGCTGCCGGGTTCCCTGCTCTGGCCGACGGCACGCTCACCACTGGCGCCTACGCCGACCGGATCCGCCAGCTGTGGGCGCTCATCGGCGCGGCGTTCGACGTGGGCCGCCGCCCCGGCGACGTGGACATCGCGGCCGCCCACCTCCATGTCACCGGGGCCGTCCTGTCTCGGAGTGAAAGGCTGGTCCACGTCTCCGACGACGCGGCCACCGACCCCGCCGCTCTGCCGGCGGTGTCCTACGCTGCTTACGGCCATATCCACAAGCCGCAAGCACTTCCCGGCAAGACGGGCGGCCGCTACGCAGGGTCGGCTATCGCGATGGATTTCGGCGAAGCGGTTGAGACTAAAGGCGCCGTCGTCGTCGAAGCGGCGCCTGGGCGAGCGCCGCACATCGAAGCAGTGCCACTCGCCTCGGGACGCCCGCTCGTAACTGTCACTGGTGCCCTCGCCGACCTCGGCGAGCTGCTCGCTGACCACCCGAATAGCATCGTTAGGGTCCAAGTCAGCGACGCGGAAAGGATCGACCACCTTGCGGCCCGTGTCGGTGACCTGCTCGCCGAAGGTGCAACGTGTTTCAGTGTGGCTCAGCCCGCGCTTCAACGTGGGCCTACGAGGATCGAGCCGAGCGCGGGCGAGGCGAGCGTGCTCAACTTGCTCGCCGACTACGCGGCCGCCACCTTTCCGGACCCCGTCGTCGTTGAGGGCCTGAAGGGGCTGTGGTCCACCGCATCAGACGACCCAGACGCCGATCTGAGCGCGGGTGCGCTTTCCGTCCTCGAGTCTGTGCTAGACGCCGGGTCGGCAGCCTCACCCGAGCGGTCCGGTGCCGCTGCGCCCAACAACGCCACCGTTGAGGCTCCCTCGCTCCCGTCAACGCCCCGACGTGGCCGCCCGAAAAAGGCCCGCTGATGCGCCCGCTGAGCCTGACGGTCACCGGTTTGCGCTCCCACAGCGGCACCACCCCGGTCGAATTCCCTGACGACTGGCAGCTCGCGGCGATCATCGGGCCAACCGGCGCGGGCAAGTCATCGCTGCTCGAGGCGATCGTGTACGCATTGTTCGGCTGCGGCACCGTCCCCAACGCCTCCCAGCCCATCAACCTGATCGCTGACAACACCCGTGAAATGCGGGTCGTGCTCGCCTTCGAGGTGGCAGGCGCCAAACACGAGTTAGTGCGCACCTACCGGCGCAGTGGCGCCTCGCCGCCACCAGTCCTCAAGTCCCCCGGGGAGACGATTTCGGGCGTTCGGCCGGTCGACGACGCTATCATGCGCCTGCTCAGGCTGTCCCCGGACGCCTTCTGCCAAACGGCGCTATTGCCCCAAGGACGGTTCGCTCGGTTGCTCGAGGCCGGTGCAACCGAGCAGAAGAGCACACTCGACGAGTTCTTCCGCCTCGGCGAAGTTACCGAGATCGCCGAGCGGCTCGCCACGGCGTCCGACCAGGTGAGCTGGGCACGCGACCGCGTGAGCACCGTCCGGGGCCAACTGCCGGCTAACCCTGACGCAGACTTGGCTGTCGCTCAACAGGCCCTGGACTCGGCCCGTTCTGCGGCGTCAGCCGCCGCCGAGCTGGAGGTTGAGGTGACGCGGCTCCTGGCCAACGCTGAAGCAGCCGGGCACCGGGCTAGCGAGCAAGAAAAAGCGGCCACTACCTTGGACTCCGCGGCACGATCACTCGACCAAGTGGTCGCCGACGCGGGGAAGCTGATCGCTTTAGCCGCCGATATCGGTCTGCAAGAGTCAATCGCTACGACAGATCTGTCCAGTGCGCACGAGGCCCATGAGGCGGCGAGGACCCGGCTCGACCTTTTGGACGCACGTACCGTGACGGCGGCTCGGACTGCTCTAGGAGCCCTCAACACGCGCATGGTCGAAGCGGCGCAGGCACTTGCAGATGCCGTCCAACTTGAAGGCGGAGCTCTTACCACCGAAGAGGATTACCGGGCAGTCGAGGCCGATCTTGAACAAGCGAACGACGTGTACAAGCGCCTCGACCAGATCGCAACCGTGGCTGAGGCGGCGGCCGAAGACGCAGATAGACGGGTCCGCACGGGACAGGCGCTCTCCGAAGCCGCAGCACGTACAGCCCAAGCGAGAACCGACGCTGCCGGCCTGGTAAGCCAGACGGCTACGGATCTCCTGGCAGCCAAAGACGCTGCCGAGGTCGCTGGCGCCGTGCTGGTTGAGGCAGAGCAGCTTGCCCTAGCTGCACACGAGCAGGTGGCACAAGCAGACGAGTACCTTGCGAGCGCCGGCGAGGCCACGGCGAGGGCTCTGGCGGAACCTGAGCAACTAAGGACGCTCGCAAACGCCTACCGTGACGGTCAAACGGCTGGTAACACAGCTAAAGAGGCTCTTGCCGAGGCGACCAGAGCGGCGACGCAGGCGCGGGAACAAAGCGACGCTGCCCTCGCGCTCCGGGAGGCGGCGAACACCTCTTATCAGCACTCTGAGGAAGCGCTCAATCTGGCGCGCCGAGCCGAGGCAACGTCGGTGTGCGCTGCCCACGTTCACGCCGGCGACCCATGTCCGGTCTGTGGGCGAGAGTTGCCTAATGATTTCATGCCGCCCGAAGCTCCGCGGGAGCTTGCCCACGCCGACGAGGAGATGCGAGCGGCACGGAAAGGACTCGATGCGGCTTCGGAGGAGGCCTCCCGTGCTCTGGTACGAGCGGAAACCGCCGAACATAACCGCGTAGCAGCGGAAGAGACGGCGGCGGCGGCCACCGCCTCACTTGCTAGCTCCGCGGCCGCGTACGAGGCTGTCGGGGGGGACGTCGCGCTCGAGCAGGCCGAGACGGTTGCTGAGGCTGCTGCGCAAGAGAGCCTGCGAGCAGATAAGGCCGCCCACTCGGCGCGACAGGACGCCGCCGCGGCCGAAGCCACCCTCAAATCCCGCGGAGAGGCGCTCCAGCCACTTCATGACGCGAGCGCCAGGGCGGAGCGCGCCCGCCGGGCGGCTGTGGCGGCTCTAGAAACGACCGAGAACCCGGCGACGGAAGCCGCCGCCGCATACACGGTGTTCGGTGGCGACAGCACGCTCGCGCTAGCCCAAACAGAAGATGCCGCGGCGTCCGGTACTGCTACGAGCGCCCGGGCCGATGCCGTGAAAGCAAAGGAGGTTGCCGACCTTCTCAACGCCCGGCGAGAGGACCTTCGGGTCCGGGCTGGCAACGCGCGCACGGCGGCGAGCGCCGCTCGGGAGCGAGCGACCACTACCTCGGCGGCGGCCCGCTCGGCCGCATTGGACATACCCGCACCGGCTCGGGCTTCCGCAGGCGACGACCCAAGCGCGATCCTAGCGGCGGCTGAGCAATGGACCACCGACCGTGAAGTTCAACTCCGGAAGGCTGAAACCGCTGGCGCTGAGGCACAGACCGTGATAGTGCAAAGCGAAGTGGCTCTCACGACCGCGCAACTGCGCCGGGCCGCCGAACACAACCAACCTCTCG
>JBEKNX010000155.1:0-9749 GCA_049522375.1 Acidimicrobiales bacterium
CTAGGTGCATGTAGTCAAAACATTCGCCTTTTCGACGCCCGTCATTGCACGTCTGGCCCACCACGCACCGTCACTTCCGGCGGGGCTGTAAAGGTCTGTCAGCGCGCTGTTTGGCCGCAGAGCCTTTGGCGTCCCACTGGTCTAGGGCAGATGCTACCCGACACCGAGGGCGCCAGTAAAACTGCAGAACGAGGTACCACCGACGCCGGTCCCGGGTCTAGACCACCGTGACCACGACGACCCCGAAGCGCCCCAAACATCCGTCGGACGGTGGGCCGACCTGCTAAAGCTTAGATGACGATTAGCTCGATCCTGGGGTCGAGGCGGCGCATATCGTCCGGGTCGCTCGTAGCGACGCGGTGCCGACGGGCCCGGGCGCAGAGCACCACCGAGGCATCGATCACATCAGTAGTGCCTCTCAACCCGCACAGCTGGCCCGCGGCTCGGGCTTCTGCGTCGTTTAACACCAGTACGTCACAGAGGTCGGACCCGAGCAGGCGGGCGAGATTTGCCTGTGTACGTCCGTCGCGCCATACCTGGCCGACGACGCCAGCGGGGACGGCGACGTGCTCGCCCCTCTCTCGGGCGCGCGCTACGAGGCTCACGGCTCTCCTTTGGGCGTGCTCAAAACCGACCAAGGCGCCTGCGTCGAACGTGAGGCCGCTCATGCCCAGCCGGCCTCCTTGTCTATCTCGGCTCGCTCGGCGTCTGTCAGCGGGCCGCCCGGCGGGATGGAAGGCTCACCGCGATCTTCGAGCGCCGTGTCATACCAAATATCATACCCCGCCCGCAGGACATCCGTTCTTGCCCGGCCGGTCGAATAGCTTGGTCCGGGCCGGCAGGACGGCGAGCGTGTATCGGCTCGTCGGTCCCGCCACCAGGCCGGCGAAAGCGAACAAGACCGTATGGACATCGAGAGCCCCCTCAAAGTCGGCCGTCACCTGGCCATACCCCCGGCCGAGCTCGTGTGGCGCTTCAGTGCCAGCGGGGGGCCGGGAGGGCAGCACGCCAATACCGCCAATACCAGAGTTGAGCTGGTATTTGACGTGGCCGGCTCGGCCGTCCTGGGCCCGCGCCAGCGGGCACGCTTGCTCGAGCGCCTCGGCCCGGTGGTGCGGGTGGTGGTGAGCGATGAGCGCTCCCAGGTCCGCAACCGGGAGATGGCGCGGGAGCGCCTGGCCCAACGGCTCACCGAGGCCTTGCGCGTCGACCGCTCTCGTCGCCCCACCGTGCCCACCAAGGCCTCCCGTGAGCGCCGGCTACGAGCCAAGCAGCTGCGGTCCGCCCGCAAAGAAGAACGGCGCACGCCCCCGCCGGAACCCTGACCGGCAAGGGCGCGGCACTGGGAGCGTCAGGCGGCGCCGCCCCGGACCATCGCCATCTCCTTGGCGAACGAGTCGGCTCCACCACCGAACCACATCCCGGACACGGGCGGGGGGATCTGGCTCAGCATGTTTTCCCGGATGTCGTCCGGCATCGCCTCGAGGACCAGTCCGAACGCCAGCCACAGCCGTTGGCCGGAGTAATGCTGAATGGCGTGGGCCGGCAGCGCCCCCCACTCGGGCGGCGTTATGACCCGCGCCGCGATGGGCAGCACTTCCTCCTCTTCCTCCCCGAGGTGTTTGTCGGTCACGACCAGGAGCGTCTCGTAGGCGCCGGCGGCGGCTTGGCCGTCGGCCTTCGCCCCCGAAGCCCCGAAGCGTTCCGTGGCTTGCCCGGTTTCCTCGATGTTGGACAACATGCCGGAGTGCTGGGCGTCCATGCGGGAGAACAGGTCCTGGTGTTCCGGTGCCCGTTCGGCCAATAGCGGGTAAAGCAGCTCGTCCTCGCCGGCGTGGTGGGCGTGCAGGAGCCAGAGGACCTCTCCGAGGTAGTCGGCCAGCTGGCGGGCCCGCTGGCGGTCACCGTCTGTTACCGACGTGATCTGGCCCGGAGCGTCGCCGAAAGCGCGCCGGAAGGCTCCATGGACAGCGTTCATGTCACGGGTATCGATCAGCACCTGATCGTCAGTGGCCACACGGGCTCCTTTCTCGGTCTCGGACCGGCAACATATCCTGGCGCATCGACGTGCGGGAAGACCTTCGGAAGGGCCCCGTCCCGTGTGATCTGTGTCACAGTTGGCCGTCTGGCCCGGGCGGCGAACTTCCCCCGATAGCTCGCGAGATCACGGCGACTTCTGTGTAGAGTGCGCCACGTACCGTTGCCCTGACCGAAGGAGACCCCGTGGCTGAACGAGAGTCCTATGTTGCCGGCACACCGAGCTGGGTCGACCTGGGGACGGCCGATACCCAGGCCGCGGCGAGGTTTTACGGAGAGCTTTTCGCTTGGTCGGCCGGCTTCGACCCGCGGCCCGAGGCCGGGGGTTATGGCATGTTCACGTTGCGGGAGCGCCACGTGGCCGGGATCGGGCCTCAGACAGATCCCGGCCCGCCCCACTGGGCCGTTTACGTGAGCGTGGCCGACCTTGAGGGCACCATGGCCAAGGTCACCGAGAACGGTGGCAAGGTGCTGGCCGGCCCGATGGACGTCTTCACCGCCGGGAGGATGGCAGTCGCCCAGGACGGCGAGGGCACAGCCTTTTCTTTGTGGCAACCAGGGGACCACATCGGTGCCCAGGTCGTCAACGAGCCCGGGGCCTTCACCTGGAACGAGCTGGCGACCATCGACCTGGCCGGGGCCCGGGATTTTTACCGTTCGGTGTTCGGCTGGGGGCTCCAGGGCGACGAAGCCAACGATAATGCCGCCATTTTCACGGTCGGGGGCAAGGTGGTTTGCGGGGCGCACGCGGCCAACCCCGCCGAGCCGGTGGCCTGGGTGGTCTGGTTCGCGGTCGAAGACTGCGACGCGTCGGCGGGACGGGCCACGCAGCTCGGGGGCACGGTGCTCATGCCTCCGACAGACCTGGACTTCGGGCGCGGCGCCGTGCTGGCCGACCCGCAGGGCGCCGCGTTCGGGATCGGGGACGTAAACGACACGACGGAGGGTTACGAGGGCTAGCGCTCGACCGGCGCGTGGCCCGCTCCCCGGACAGGCCCCGCCTCCACTTGAGCCCAAGCCTGCGGCCGCTCAGCTGGGAGGCGGCGCCTCCGGCGTCACGCTGGGGCCGGCCGGGACCGGGGCCACCGCCGGGCCCGGGACT
Organism: Acidimicrobiales bacterium; assembly: GCA_049522375.1. Classification (GTDB taxonomy): domain Bacteria; phylum Actinomycetota; class Acidimicrobiia; order Acidimicrobiales; family Palsa-688; genus Fen-671. The sequence goes on from JBEKNX010000155.1 coordinate 3,140, forward strand.
GCCCGGGAGCGTCGCTTGGCGACGCGCCGCAATTGCAGGATGCGTGCCGTCCCGCAGCCGACGACTATAAGCGCTCCGATGACGGCGGAGAAGAGCATGGCGACGCCCAGGGGCAGGTGGCCGTGGACAGACACGAAGCTGATCGGTACTTGCCGGCCGTTTTGGAGGATGAAGATGAGCATGGCCACCACCAGGACGATGGCGACGACGGCGGCCGTCCAGGTGCCGCTCAGCCGCGTCGGCCCGATCCTGTCGGAGCGGGGCTCCCGGGCCGCCCGGGCTGGAGTCGGCGGGGGAGGGGGCGTGCTTTCGGCCATGTCCTGGGCGGGGCCTCCCTCCTCGGTGTTGCCATTGTCCATCCGTCCTTTATACTCCGGCCACCAACGTTGTGCGACGGGGGCGAAGAGCGATGACCAGGGCTAGAGGGTTCATGCAGGTGGACGTCTTCACGACCACCCCGTACCTGGGCAACCCGGTAGCCGTGGTACTGGACGGGCTCGACCTGACCGTTGCGCAGATGCAGCGCGTGGCCTCGTGGACAAATCTTTCCGAGACCACTTTTGTCCTTCCGCCCACCACTCCGGCGGCGGATTATCGGGCCCGTATTTTCACAACTTCTTCTGAGCTTCCTTTTGCCGGCCACCCTACGCTCGGCACCGCGCATGCTTTTATGACCCGTTCGGCGCTTACCAGCGGCACCATCGTCCAGGAATGTGGCGCCGGGCTGGTGCGGGTGCGCCGGACCGAGGTGGGCCTGGCGTTGGCGGCACCGCCCCTCGTCCGGTCGGGCCCCGTCGACGAGGATCTGGTGACGGAGGTGCTGGCCTTTTTGGACCTTGAGCGCGCCGCCATGGCCGAAGCGCGCTGGGTCGACAACGGGCCGGGCTGGGTGGCCTTGCGGCTGAACGACGCCGCCCGGGTCCTCCAGGTCCGTCCCGGCCTCTTCCCAAGGGTCGACTGCAAGGTCGGCGTCGTCGGTTTTTATCCCCCGGGGTCACCGCAGGCCTATGAGGTACGCGCCTTTTGCCCCGGGAACGGCTCGACATGGGAGGACCCAGTCACGGGCAGCCTCAACGCCTCACTGGCGCAGTGGTTGGTGGGGACCGGTCAGGCGCAGCCGCCCTATGTGGTCAGCCAGGGCACGGCGCTCGGGCGGGTCGGCCGCGTCCACATCGACCAGGACGCCGACGGGACCATCTGGGTCGGGGGTGGCACGGTCACCGCTGTGACGGGCAGCATCGAGATATGACCAAGGTCAGCCTGGGACCGTGAGCTTCCTGCACGTGGTGGCGTTCATCGTCGGTGCCCTCATCGTGCTGGCGGTCACGGCGCATATCGTGAGGACGCTGGTGGTGCCGCGGGCTCGCCCGACCATGCTGACTCATTTGGTCGACGCCGGGGTGGACGGCGTTTACCAGCTGGTCACCAAGCCTTTGCGGGCCTATGAGCGCAAGGACCAGGTGCTCGCCGGGCAAGGGGCGGTCGTGCTCGTGGTCCAGCTGTTCACCTGGCTGCTCGCTTTCGAGCTGGGCTACGCCCTTGTCCTGTGGCCGTTCGTGCACGGCTTCCCGGCTGCCCTGCGCGAGACGGGGAGCTCGATGTTCACGCTGGGTTTCGCCTCCACCGCCGGCACCGCGCCCACCGTCGTCGACCTGCTGGCGGCGGCCACCGGACTGGTGGTGGTGGCCCTGCAGATCGCTTACCTCCCCACTCTGTACGGCGCCTTCAACCGCCGGGAGACCGAGGTCACCTTGCTGACGGCCCGGGCCGGCACCCCGCCCTGGGGCCCGGAACTGCTGGTGCGCACCCGCTACGGCGTCGCCGTCCGCAGCGACGACCTGCCCGCCTTTTACAACCGGTGGGAGCGCTGGGCGGCCGACGTGGCCGAGAGCCACTCCAACTACCCGGTACTGGTCCGCTTCCGTTCGCCCCAAGCCCTGTCCTCCTGGCTGGTGGGGCTGCTGGCGGTGATGGACTCGGCCGCCATGTTGCTGGCTCTGTGCCCCAGCCGCGACCGCATCGAGCCCCGGCGGGCTATACGCATGGGGTTCACGGCCCTCCGCCAGATCGGCGTCGGGCTGGGTACGCCCTCCGACCCCGACCCCGACCCCGACGCCGAGATCCAGCTGCGCTTCGAGGAGTTCGCCGCCGCCGTCGAGATGCTGCGCCTTGTCGATTTCCCCATGGAACGCGACGCGGCCGAGGCATGGCCGCACTTCCGGGGCTGGCGGGTCAACTACGAGACCCTGGCCTACACCCTGGCCCGGCGCATCGACGCCGTCCCCGCCCCCTGGTCCGGGCCCCGGCGCTGGCCGGCCGAGACCATCCCCGTGCGCCGCCCGGCCAACCGCGCCCCCAAGGGCGCCAAGCCTCCGTTCTTCCTGGCCAAAGACGTGAGCACCCTGGACAAGGGCCCGGCCGATGGGGCGGGAGGCCCGAGCCGGCCGGCCCCGGGCTCAGGGAGCCAGCAGATGGGTGACCCGACGCCGGCCGACTTCGAGGGCGACGAGGCTGAGGGCGAGGAGGTAGACGACGTCGCCGACCGCCCCGACTGAGGGGTGCCCGAGACAGAGCTGCCGGCATAGGTCCACCCCCGGGTACAGGGGCAGCGCCTCGACCACGAGCTGCAGCCATCGGGGTAGTTCGGAAAGAGGGTAAAAGGTGGCCGAGAACAGGAACAGCGGCATGCTCACGATGGTGATCTTGTCGAAGTCGGTCCACGAGCGCATGAAGCAGGTGGCGGTGAAACCGGTGGCGGAGAAGGCGGCGCCGAGCAAGGTGGCGCAGGGCAGCGCCAGCAGCGCCCACCAGGAGGCGGTGTCGCCCAGGGCGCCCATGAAAGCCAGGAAAGCCCCGGCGTACAGGCCGCAGCGGAACGTGGCGAAGCCGATCTCGGCCACGGCGATGTCCCCGGGGGCCAAGGGGGTGGCGATGACGGCGTCGTACAGCTTGGTCCAGTGCAGCTTGGCGAAGATGTTGCCGGTGCACTCGTAGATGGCGCCGTTCATGGCCGAGGTGGCCAGCAGCCCGGGGGCGACGAAGTCGGCGTAGGGCACGAGCACGCCGTGGGGGCCGGGCACCCGGCCGATGAGGTGCCCGAGGCCGACCCCTATCGACAGCAGGTACAGCAGCGGTTCGATGACCCCCGTGGCCCACACGTAGGGCGTGGCCCGGACCTGTACGGAGAAATTACGGGCCACCAAGGCGCCGGGCCGGCGTGCCCTCTCGGCGGCGCGGGACATAGCGGCGGCCATCAGTGGGCCAACCGGCGCTGGTAGCTGTAGTGGGCCACCAGCGCCCCGGCGGCGATGACCGCCACCAGGTAGGCCAAGTGCCCGAGGTCGGCCAGGACGCCGATGTGACCGTCGTAGAGGCTGCGCGACAGTTGGACCCCGTGCCATAGGGGCAGGGCGTAAGTGACGTAGCGCAGGGCCGTCGGGAGCTGGGAGACCGGGAAGAAGGTGCCCGAGAAAAGGAACAGGGGCATCATCACGAGCCGGAAGATGACCGCAAAAGGCTGGTCGTGACGCACGTGCACGGAATAGGCGCACACCGGGGCGGCGAAGGCCAGGCCGACGAGAGGGCCGACGACCAGGTCGGCGGCGGCGGCGGGCGAATGCACGGCCCCGAAGGCGGAGCTAGCGGCCAGGTAGAACGCCGTGGCCAGGAACACCCGCGCCCCGATCCAGGTGAGCTGGCCGACCATTATCTGGTCGATGGACAGGGGAGAGGCCTGCATCGAGCGGTAGGTACCGTTCCATTTGCTGAGGTACCCCCAGATCTCGTAGGTGGAGCGGGCGATGGCCACCTGCATGGCGGTGGCGGCCAGCAGGGCGGGGGCCACGAAGGACAGGTAGGTTTCTCCCCCCAGGCTGGCCAGCGCGTGCCCGTGCCCGACCAGGGCGCCGACCCCGAGCCCGAGCGCAGCCAGGTAGAGCACCGGGGTCAGGAAGGTGGTGCCGATGTCGGCTTTCCAGGTGCGCAGGAACTGTGTCCAGAAGTAGCTGAGGGGGCGCAGGGCCATGGGAGTGCGGATGGCTGGCCCCCTCAGTCCGTCAGGTGGCGCCCGGTCAGGCGCAGGAACACGTCCTCCAGGCTCGTCCGGCGTACGAGCACGCTGAGCGGCCGGAGCCCTTTGGCGAGCACCTTTTCGGCGGTGGCGTCCCCGTCGTCGGTGTAGAGGAGCAGACGGCCGGCCAGGGTTTCCAGCCTGTCGGCCATGCCGTCCACCGCCGCGGCCACGCTGGGCGCTTCCCCGGGGGGCACCCGCAGTTCCACCACCTCTCTGGTGACATGGCTCTCGATCAGCTGGCGGGGGGAGCCGTGGGCCACTATGTGGCCCTTGTCCATTACGACCAGGCGGTCGCACAGCTGCTCCGCCTCGTCCATGTAGTGCGTCGTCAGGACCAGGGTCACGCCCTGGTGCTTGAGGGTGTGCAGGCGGTCCCAGAGCACGTGGCGGGCCTGGGGGTCGAGGCCGGTGGTGGGCTCGTCCAGCAGCAGTAGCTCAGGCTCGTTGACCAGCGAGCGGGCGATGGTGAGGCGCCGCTTCATACCTCCCGATAGGTTGTCCACCTTGTCGCCGGCCCGCTCGGAAAGGCGGGCGAACTCGAGCAGCTCGGTGATGCGCCGGCGCAGCACCGGGCGGGCGATGCCAAAGTAACGCCCGTAGACGAAGAGGTTGTCGGCTACGGAAAGCTCCAGGTCGAGGTTGTCCTCCTGGGGCACGACGCCGAGCCGCGCCCTGATCTCGGGCCCGTGACGGTCGGGGTCTTTTCCGAGCACCAGCAGGTCGCCCCGGCTGCGGGTAGAGGTGGCCCCGATCATGCGCATCGTCGAGCTCTTGCCCGCGCCGTTGGGCCCCAGGAACCCGAAGGCCTCCCCCTTGTGCACCTCGAAGTCGACCCCGGCCACGGCCGCGAACCCGCCGAAGTGCTTCTCCAGGTGGCGAGCCAGTACCAGCGGTTGGTCCATGCCGGCCCGAGCGCCGGGGGCGCTCAGCCGACCCGGCTGGCCAGGACGAAGTAGCCGGTGAGAGCGACGACCTCGACGTTGGCGCCGGTGTACGGCGCCTGGACGATCTCGCCGTTGCCGACGTAGATGGCGACGTGCTCGCCCGGGTCGGCGGGGAAGACGAGGTCGCCCGGTTCGAGGTCCGACATCGGTATGTGGATCGTGTCGTCGTACTGCGCCCCGCTGTAATGAGGAAGGGAGACCCCCGCCTGAGCGTACGCCCACATGACCAGGCCCGAGCAGTCGAAGGCGTCAGGACCAGACGCTCCCCAGACGTAGGGGTCGCCCACCCTTGCCTCGGCGGCGGCGACGGCGGCTGAGGCAGCCGAGGAAACCCCGGGGACCGCCGTGGGCGTGCTTTGGGCCGAAGGTGTCGGGTCCGAGCTCTGGGACGGGACAGTGGTGGAAGCGGACTCGCTCTCGGACAGGCTGGCCGAGAGCCGGGCTTGGTTGGCGGCTGCAATTTGGGCCAGCGCGGCCGCTTTTTGCTGGGCCGCCGCTTGGGCCGTGGCGGCGGCATTGGCGCGGGCCTCGGCCGCCGCCTGGGCCGCGGCCTGAGCTGCGGCGGCCGCCGCCGCTTGGGCCTGTGCCTCCTCGGCCGCCCTCTCCTGAGCCAGGCGGGCCTGTTCAGCCTGTTGCTCGGCCACGAGCTCCTCGTGCTGGATCTCGGCCACCAAAGCGGCGATCTGCCCATTAACCCGTGCCTCGAGGGCCACGAGCTGGTCCTGCGCCGCCTGGACCTGGTTGCGGTCTTGCTGGAGCTGGGCCACTTGGGCGGCAGCGGCGTTGCGGGCGACGACCAGTTGCGCGCCGGCCGTGCTGGCGTCGGCCGCGGCCAGGCGGTAGCCGTCCTGCGCGTCAGCCTCGTTGGAGGCGAAGGTCTGCTCGAGCTCCTCGCGCAGCAGGGCGTCATTGAGGTTGTCGAGAGGCAAGGACGCGTCCAGTGTCAGCTGGGGCCCGCCCCCGACATAGGCGTCGACGGCGTCCTGCTGGAGCAGCGTCATCGTATGGGCCTGGCCGGCTTGCGCCCTGGCCAGCGCACGTGCCGCCGCCCGTACCCGGGCATTGGCGAGCTGCAGGGCCACCACGCCGGCGTCGTAGCGTTCGCCGAGAGCCGCCTCTTGCTGGCCTAACGCCGCGATCTTGTCCGCCAACACCTGCGCTTCGGCGCGCTCGTTGGCCAGCTGGCCGGCGCCCGCAGGGAGCACCGTCGAAGCGATGATGGCAAGAGCGGCCGCTAAGGCCAAAGCCACCTTTCCGGCGTTGTGCCGGAAATGAAATGTGAGCGATGTCACAACGGGATGAACGTTATGTGAAAAGTAATGGTCGGGTCAAGGACGCCGCCGCATTCAGGGAACTCGCCGATGAATATCAGGGCCAAAGCTGCTTTTCGTGCGGCGAAGGCCGCCATCCGTTCTTTTTTGCCGAAAGTGCTCGAGTCGTTTACTGGGGCGGCGCCAGTGGCGCCGGAGGAGTCTCGAGGGAGTACGCGGCGTGCACCGTGAGGTCGGCCTGGACGGCGGTACCGGCCCGGATCTCCACCGTGGCGGCGGCGTCACCGCCGCCCGCCGATACCGTGTACGAACCCTCGGCGACG
>JBEKNX010000156.1:0-17435 GCA_049522375.1 Acidimicrobiales bacterium
GCCGATGCGGGCCCGCTCGCTCCTTGCGGTGTGCTCGACCAGCGTTTCGGTGATGACCTGGCGCGCCGCGCCGTTCTCTTCCGCCTCGCGGCGCGCCTGCATGGCGGTCCCAGCGATGGCAGCTACGGGGGCGAGCGCCGCCAGCACCACGGTGAGGGCCGCCGGCTCAGATGAGGAGGGGCTCGGCCCGGTAAGCGCCACGACAAGGAACGCAGCGGCGAGGCCTATGGCCATGGGCTGGAAGAGCCCGCGTGAGCGGCCACCGAGCCGGAACAAGGCGATCAGCACCGCGGCGGCGTTGGCCACGCTCAAGAAATGGAAACCTGCCAGCGACAAGACGCTCGCCGCGCAAGTGAGGATGGCAGCCGCCGGGGCGCCCAAGGTCGCCAGGGGCAAGGCACTCCCCAGGGCAAGGAGCGCCAGAGCCAATGCGGTTTCGACATCGAACTGGCCGATCGCAGCGCGGGTGAACACCTCGACCAGGCCGAGGACGGCGAAGGAGGAGCCGAGCACAGCGACAGACCGCGGCGAGGCCGCCAACGCCCGGGCCGTAGCGGCCCACCTGCCATTCCAGCTGGCCACTCGGCTCATGGCACCATTGTCGCTCCTGAGCGGGCGCCCGGCGTCCCCCCTGAGAGCTACGGCAAAGATCGCTCCCCAGCGTGACGACAAGCGGGGGCGCGCTTCGTACCGTTTCTTGGCATGGAAGCGACCATCGAAGTCTCGGGGCTCCACAAGCGGTTCGGGCCGACCGTCGCCCTGGACGGGATCTCGTTCCGGGTGGGCCCGGGGCAGGTGACCGGGTTCGTCGGGCCCAACGGGGCAGGCAAATCCACCACCATGCGGGTGATCCTCGGCCTCGATGCCGCCGACGAAGGCGTGGCCTTGGTGGACGGCCAGCCCTACGCCGCACTGCGCCACCCGCTCAGCCGCATCGGTTCCCTCCTCGACGCCGCCGCCCTGCACCCGGCCCGCAGCGCCCGCAACCACCTTCTGTGGCTGGCCTACTCCCAGGGCCTTCCCGCTCGCCGCGTCGACCAGGTGCTCGAGGAGGCCGGTCTGCAAGTTGTGGCTCGTCGCAAAGCCGGGGGTTTCTCGCTCGGCATGCGTCAACGGCTCGGTATCGCCGCCGCGCTGTTGGGCGACCCGGCGGTGCTCATCTTGGACGAGCCGTTCAACGGCATGGACCCCGAAGGCATCGTGTGGGTGCGCGGCTTTCTACGCTCCCTGGCTGCCCAAGGCCGAGCCGTGCTGGTCTCCAGCCACTTGATGGGCGAGCTACAAGATGCCGCCACCCATCTGGTGGTTATCGGTCGGGGCCAGCTTGTGGCCGACACCAGCGTGGCCGAGCTGATCGCCGCGGCCTCCGACGGTCGGGTCAACCTGCGCACCACGGTGCGGTCCCAAGCGGCCACGGTGCTCGCCAGCGCCGGGGCCACGGTGGCGATCACCGGGCCCGACACGCTCACGGTCTCGGGCTTACCTCCCGAGCGGGTCGTGGCGCTGCTGAGCCAGAGCGCTCTCCCTTTCTCCGAGGTCTCCGTCCACCGGGCGACGCTGGAAGAGGCCTACATGGAGCTCACCAGAGAACAGGTCGAATACCGTGCCAGCGGGGTGGGCGAGGCGCAGCGATGACGACCGCCATCGCCCCTTACCGCTCCGAGCTCCCAGTCGGCCGCGACGGGTTCGCCCAGCTGCTACGGGCCGAGTTCACCAAGTTCCGGACCGTGCGGGCCTGGGTGATAGCACTGGGTGCCGTAGCGGTGTTAGTCGTCGCCTTCGCGTGGGTGGGGTCGCACCAGGGCTCAGGCACTTGCACCGAGGGGCCAAGCGGCGCCCCGGCCTGCACCACCAGCAGCGTCCCTTCCGCTGTGGTCGGCCCGGGCGGGGGGCCGGTGGTCGACACGTTCTCCTTCCTGCACCAGCCGCTGGTGGCCAGCGGCAGCGTCACCGCCAAGGTCAGCTCGATCAGCGAGCTGGTTGCTTCAGGGAACGGCTCAAACCACCCCGGCCTGGCGCCGTGGGCCAAAGCCGGGATCCTCATGGCGGAGAACACCACCCAGGGATCCGCCTACGCCGCGGTCATGGTCACCCCCAGTCACGGGGTGCGCATGCAGTACAACTACACCACCGACACCGCCGGTCTTCCCGGGCCCGTCAGCGCATCGTCGCCCCGGTGGCTGCGCCTCACCCGCGCCGGGGACCTGGTCACCGGCTACGACTCGCTCGACGGGGCCCATTGGGCAAAGATCGGCACCGTCCACCTGACCGGCCTGACGGGCAGCGTCCAGGCCGGGCTGTTCGTCACTTCTGCCGCCTATGACCTTGGCGCCAACAACAGTTCGGCCACGCTGGCCACCGCCACCTTTGGGCAGGTCCACATGTCCGGCGACTTCCCCCACCACAGCTGGGACAACCAGGTCGAGGGAGCCAACACCCAGACGTACCCCACCCAGCGCAGCGGGCCGAGCTGGTTCCGCCAGTCCGGCGGCACCTTCACCATCAGCGGCTCAGGTGACATCGCCCCTCAAGTCGCCGGAGGCAACCTCGGAGGCAGCGGTGGCACGACCAGCCTGCTAGCCAGCGGGGCCTTCGGGCTCATCGCGGTGACCGTGCTGGCAACCTTGTTCATCACCTCGGAATACCGCCGTGGCCTCATCCGCACCACCCTGACTGCCAGCCCCCGCCGGGGCCGAGCCCTGGCGGCCAAAGCCCTCGTGATCGGCTCGGTCACTTTCGTCGCCGCCAGCATCGCTACGGCCATCGCCGAAGCGGTCTCACGGCACGTGCTGTACGCCAACGGGAACTATGTGTTCCCCCTTAGCACCCCTAGCGAGGTACGAGCCGTCCTCGGGACCGGCTTATTGTTCGCCATCGCCGCCGTCCTGGTCTTGGCGCTGGGCACCATCTTGCGCCCCAGCGCCGGGGCGGTGGCCACGGGCATCGTCGTGTTCGTCCTGCCGTTCATCGTCAGCCACCCCTTGTCTCCTGCGGCATCGGGCTGGCTGTTCCGGGTCACCCCAACCGCGGCGTTCGCTGTCCAGGGCACCCTGCCCCACTTCGCCCAGGTCAGCAATGCCTACACCATGCAAAACGGGTACTACCCGCTCGGGCCATGGGCCGGCCTCGCTGTGCTCGGCGCCTATGCCGCCGTCGCCTTCGGAGCGGCTGTGTGGTTGGTCCGGCGGCGAGACGTGTGAAACCGGCCTGTTCGCCAGGCGACGCAGGCCATGCGTGACGCGCTCCACGCCGAGTGGACCAAGCTCCGCACCCTGGCGAGTACATATTGGCTGCTCCTCGCCGGGGCCGTCCTCACCGTCGGGGTCAGCTCGGCCGTGGTCGCCACCACCAGCTACCAGGCCGCCGGCTTTCAGGACACGCCGAGGCTGGCCCTCAGCGGGATAGACCTCGGCCAAGCAGTCGTCGCTGTGCTTGCCGTACTGGCCATCAGCAACGAGTACAGCACCGGCATGGTGTGCACCACCCTTACTGCCATGCCTCGCCGGCTCGTCATGCTGGGAGCCAAGGCCGCGACTCTGGCCTGCTTCGTCGCCGTGGCGGGCGTTGTCGCAGTCGGTGGATCTCTCCTCGCTGGCAGGGCCATCCTGCCAGGCAACGGCTTCACCGTCGCCCACGGTTACCACCCCCTATCCCTGGGGCACGGGCCCACGCTGCGTGCCGCAGTCGGGTCGGTGCTCTACTTCGTCCTCGTCGCCCTGCTCAGCGTCGGCGTCGCCACCGCCGTACGAGAGTCGGCTACGGCGATAGGAACCGTCCTCGGACTGCTCTACCTCCTGCCTCTTCTCGCTCAGGTGGTGAGCGACCCGGCGTGGCACAGACATCTTGAACAGATGGCTCCTATGACGGCCGGGCTTTCGATCCAGGCAACTACGAAATTGCAAAGTCTGCCCATCAGCCCGTGGGCTGGCCTCGGTGTCCTCGCGGCATGGAGCGCGGGCGCGCTCTTCATCGGAGGATTTCTTCTGAATGTCAGAGACGCGTGACCCCCGGTGGCATCTTGCTACCAACATAATGAGCACCCGCCACCCGAGACGTCTACCTCAGCTCGCTCGGTCTCGTGCCCGGCACACCGACCTCCACATCGACGTCGCCAGCCTCGGCCGGTTGCACACAGACCTTCCAGAACAACGGTTATGTATGGCGGCAAAGCCCTTGTTCTTCAAGGGGAACCCGAGCAGATCGACGGCTATTTCGAGGTTGTCTGTGTCGGCTCACGCGCCATACTCTCGGCGTCAGGGACGCTCCGGCTTGCCGTATGTGCTCGGTCCCACCGCGTCAGCCGGACCAGGGCGACCGCTACCGCCGTGCTCTCTCGTCGTGCGGCCCATGCGGCGGCGGGTGGTGACCTGGGGGCGGCGGTGCCATCGACTCGATCCCCGGTGGCTCGTCCGGCCAGACCAGCAGCACGGCACATGGGGCGTGGTCGACAACGAAGCGAGTGGCAGGGCCAAGGCTGTGCGGCCCGAGACGCGAACGGTCGCCGTCTCGTGCCACAACGAGAAGGTCGACACCTTGTGCGACGGCACCGACAACTTCGCGCTCGACCCGTCCCCGTCGATGGAGGCGCTCCGCTCCCTTCCGCCCGAGCCGCTGTGCGGCGGCTTCCAGGATGGCCGAGGCCGCCTCGTCCGCAACTTCGTCGAAGTGCCGGGCGGGCCTGTGACCGCGCATGGCCCGCCCGAGCAGCCCGGCACTTGCCGCGTCGGTGAGCACGCCCACATCGGAGGGCGAGACATATAGGAGCGTGACGTGCGCGTCAGGGGGAACGACCTGGGCAGCGGCGTCCAGGCATCCTTGCCACGTCCCCTCCACCAGCCAGACGAGTACCCTCACGGGTGAATCATCCCACCAATCTCAGTGAGGCCCACAGGGCCACGGTCGCCGCCAGTAGCACGGGCGGCACCGTCAGGGCCCCCAGGCGCAAGAACTCCGAGGTGGGCAGTTCCTCTCCGCGCTGGCGCAGCACACGGCGCCACAGCAGGGTCGCCAGCGAGCCCACGTAGGTGAGGTTGGGGCCGGCGTTGACGCCGATCAACACCGCCAGCACCACCCCAGGTCCGGCCGCCGCCGCTGCCGGGAGGAGCAGGAGCACTGCCGGGAGGTTGTTGATGAGGTTGGCAAGCACAGCGGCAACGGCCGCGACCGCGAGGAGGGACCACAGCGATGTCCCGCCCGGCACGAGCTGGGCCACGAGCGTGGCGAGCCCGTGGAGCGAGACGGCTTTCACGACTAGCCCGAGCGCCAGTACGAAAGCAAGGAAAGGGACATCGAGCGCGAAGGCGATATCGCGAGCAGTCGTTCTCCGGCGCAGCACCGCCGGCACGGCCAGGACGACAGCGCCGCCGAGCGCTGCGAAGGCGGGGTCGACGTGCAGGAGCGATGTGGCGAAGAACCCCAGGAGGGTGAGCGCCACAACCACGCAGGCAAAGACGGGGACTGGCCGGCTCGGTGCACCGTTGGCCTCGGCGCGCCCGACCAGGTCGGCCGCGAAGAACCGGCGCAGCGTGAGCCACTCGACGCCGATCGCCGCCAACCACGGCAAGGCCATGATGGCCCCGAAGCGGGCGAAGGAGAGCCCGCTGGCCCTGAAGGCCAAGAGGTTAGTGAGGTTGGAGACGGGCAGGAGCAGCGAGGCCGAGTTCGCCAGGTGGGTGCAGGCATAAGCGTGCGGCTTGGCCCGCAGCCGCAGTCGTGCCACCGTCGTGAGCACAACCGGGGTGAGCAGCACGACCGTTGCGTCGAGGCTGAGCACGGCCGTCACCACGCTCGCCACGGCGAAAACGAGCGCCAGCAGCCGCACGGGCTTGCCCCGAGAACCGCTCGCCATCCAGGTCCCGGCGGCCTCGAACAGGCCGTAGCGGTCGGCCATGTTGGCCAGGACGAGCACAGCGGCGAGAAAGCCGATCGTCGGGCCGAGGCTCCTGGCCTCTGAGCCCGCCTGGCTCAGGGGCAGCGCTCCCAGCACCAAGACCAGGGACCGCGGCTGGGACAGCGAAAACGGCCTCCGGCCATCCCCTCGGCCTTACGACAGCGCACGCGAGCGTGCCGACCAGGAGCATGACCGCGAGAGTCTCGGCAACGGGGCTCGGCACGGTGCTGAGATAGTAAGCCCGCGGGGCCTCGTACGGGCACAAGCCGCTCCGATAGGCGCCGCCGCGACTGCGCCGGGTTGTTCAACGACCTTGGAGGCGCTCGCTCCCTCGCAACAGGCACCGAGTATTCCTTCTGGCGCTCCATCGCCAGAGGTCCGGTCGGGCCGCCGGCGCGCCATTACGAGGCTCCGGAGCTGGTCAGGACGAGGGCCGCCTGGTGGACAGCGCCAGATCACGCACACAGGTCGAGCATCGCGGGCACGGCACTATGGGCGCGCACCGGGCCGCCGGGCCCCGACTTGTTGCGGCGCCGTTTCTGTCGCCAGCGAACCGTTCCGAGGCTCCACCAGCAGTTTCCCCATTTCTTCGGCGCCAGCACAGGCCCTCGTCTACCCAACCCGGCGGGCATCATCATGGGTAACGGCATCAACGAGGCTGCTGAGCAGCTGCCACCGCAAAGGCGGTAGACCTTGGGTATGACTGCACGTCTGGGCGGACGTGGGTGCCGGCGGCTGGCGCTCGTTGTCCCCGCTGTCAGTGGCCTCGCCCTCGCCCTGGCTGCCTGCGGGGGCGGCTCCCCCTCCACGGGCGCCGTCAGGGCCACCGGCGCCACGCCGCCCCCGCTCACCGTGCTGACCCGCGACACCAGCGAGGAAAACGGGGACATCTTCATCGCCCCTGCTGGAGGTGGCTACCCGGCGGGCCCCGAGATCGTCACCACCGCCGGGAAGGTGGTCTGGTTCCACCGGCTGCCCGCCGGGGAAATTGCCACCGACTTCCGGGCTCAGACCTACCTGGGCCAGCGGGTCCTCACCTGGTTCCAGTCAACCCCGCCGCCCGCGCCCAGCCGCCTACCCGAGGGCCCAGGAGCCCAACGCGGGCCAAGCGTTCAAACCAGCCCTGACGGTCCCAGCGGCACCGACTACATCTACAACGACCGTTACCGCCAGGTCGCCACGGTCCGGGCGGGCAACGGCGACGCGAACACCTTCCACGAGTTCCTCATCACGCCTTGGAACACGGCGCTGATCGTGGTCGATTCCACGACGAAGGCCAACCTCACCTCCATCGGCGGCCCCACCGACCAGCGGGTCATCGACGGCCTCGTCCAGGAGGTCGACATCAAGACCGGCCAAGTCCTGTTCCAATGGGACAGCGCCGCCCACGTCCCCTACGCCGCCAGCTACACACCCCGGCCGCCCTCGCCGAGCACCCCCTGGGACTGGTTCCACATCAACGCCGTCCACCTCGACACCGACGGCAACTTACTGGTGAGCTCCCGCAACACCTGGGCCGTGTTCAAGGTGGACCGGCACACCGGCCACGTCATGTGGCAGCTCGGCGGCAAGCACAGTTCCTTTGCTCTCCGCGCCGGCCCCGGCCAGGTCCTCGACCGCGACGGCGAGATCTTCGCCTGGCAGCACGACCCCGAGGCCATCGGCGGTGGCGAGTACACCTTCTTCGACGACGAGTCGGGCGGCAACTTGCTCGGCTATAGCCGGGTGGTGACGGTGCGGCTCCACCTGGCCACCAGGGTGGCCATCCTGGTCCGCTCGGACGACCAGCCGGAGGGCGAGGTCGCACAGCTCATGGGGAACGCGCAGACCACACCGGGCGGCGACCTGTTCGTAGGCTGGGGCTCCCTGCCCTACCTCTCCGAGTTCAGCCCGTCGGGGAAGCTGCTGTTCAACGCTGAGCTCCCGGCCGGGGTCAGCACCTACCGCGCCTACCTGCTGCCCTGGGGCCCCGCCTAGCTGAAGGAGATCAACAATGCCGGCAACGCTGAAGCTGACGCATAAGTCGATCGGAGTGGAGGTCCGTCGTGGCACGTACGACGTCGTTGTCGACGGTGAGCGGGTCGGGTCGGTCGAAATGAACAACACGGTCGAGGTACCACTCGAGCCTGGACGTCATACCCTGCAAGTCCGCAACGGCCGGAACTCAAGCCGAGCTCAACCCTTCGACGCCGCCGAGGGCGAGGTCGTCGCCTTCCGGTGCACCGGGAAGAGGTTCTTGCCGCTCTTCCTCGCCTCCTTCGTCGTCCCGAGCCTGGCGCTCAAGCTCGTTCCCGACCGATGGGGCCAATGATGTGTGCCCCTCGCCCTCCAAGGGGCTCCGCCAGCAGGTTTGGGCGCTATTGATGCCCGTCTGACAAGGACGCGCCCACGAGCTCTCTCGCGGACCGTTGCTCAAGACAGATCTGCGGTTATGCGGGGTTGCAGAACAGTAGGTTTTGTAAGGAGAATCAGTGCAGATCGACGGTTCTCGCAACAGTATAGGCCGATCTCCTCCCGCCGCCTTCAGCACAGAAGGGCATCCCGAAAACCGCCACATCTAATAACGGGTTTCCGGGCGATCAACCGGATACAGATCGGCACCTCTCGTGTTGCGTAATTGCCGTGAGGCCGCTAAGAACAGCACTCTGAGGACACCAGGGCATCCGCGCATGACAGCGGCGCTCGAGCGGGCAAGCTGGCAGGCGTGGAGTCGCCCGCGACCGTACCCGCCCTTCGCTCGCCCCGGACCGTGCTGCGCCACTGGCGCGATGACGACCGAGAGGGTTTCGCTGAGCTCAACGCCGATCCTGAGGTCATGGAGCACTTCCCGAAGGTCCTGACACGAGCGGAGAGCGATGCCTTCGTCGACCGCATCATGGCCGGCATGACCGAAAGGGGCTGGGGCCTGTGGGCGGTCGAACTCACTGCGACCGGCGCCTTCTGCGGCTTCGTCGGCCTCAATCCGGTCAGTTTCGACGCGCCCTTCACCCCTGCCGTGGAGATCGAGTGGCGCCTTGCCCGTTCGTACTGGGGGCAAGTCATAGCCACCGAGGCCGCCGCCGTCGCCCTCTCCTACGCGTTCGAGACGCTCGGCCTCGAGGAGGTCGTCTCGTTCACCTCGACTACCAATCTCCGCTCGCAGCGCGTCATGCAGAAGCTCGGGATGCACCGCGACCCCGCCGATGACTTCGACCACCCGGGGCTCCCCCTAGGCCATCACCTGCGACGCCCCGTCCTCTACCGAGCCGTACTGGCGTCTAAGGATTGATCGTCTACCCAGGCGCGTACCTCGCTCGCCCCGGTGGGCGAGAGTCAAAATACCCGGGCCCGATGACGGGCGAAGCCCGGGGCGGGGGGCGGGGGGTTCCTAATGCGCGCTCAAGAACCCGGGTCGGTAGTCACCACGACAGATGCAGAACGGCACTTACACCTCGGGCGTACCGATCTCCGTTTCGACGAGAGCGCGGCTGGTCAGGGTACTCGGCGGGCGATATGCAGCACGGCACCCCAATGGCGCCGAAGCGTGCTGTCGCTCCGCTCGCTCAGGCGCCGGCGTACCTCCCGGTAAAGACGGTCTCGTTGCCAGCCCGCCATGGCGATGTGGCCGGAGAAGGTGTTGAGGAGGCTGATGTAGCCCTCGGCGTCATAGCGGGTCTCCCCAGTCGTACTGGACGACATCGACCATCTCGAACAGCCCGCTGGCCACCGCTTCGTCACCTAGTTCGGGCAGCTCTCCTGGCCGGGGGGACGTGGTTCCTGGAGGCAAGCCCTCGCCGATCTCTTCGTACACTGGTTGGAGCTCCCCGAAGAAGGGGTCCCCGTCGTCAGGGAAGACGTGCAGAACGCCAGCCACCCCTGGGGGCGCAGGGCCGCTGCGGCCTTGTGATAGCGCACCTTGGGGTCGACCCAGTGCCAAGCGGTGGCCGCCAGCACCAGGTCATAGGGCCGGTCAGGGGGCCATCGCTCGAAGCGCTCTTGGATGACCCGGACCTCAAAGCCAGACAGGTTGGTGCGGGCGGCAGCGGCCAGAGCGGGCCCGGGCTCGAGGCAGGTAATGACGAACCCCCTCCGGGCCAGCGGCAAGGTGGCCTTCCCCGTGGCGCAGCCGACCTCGAGCAGCTGTGCTGCCGGTCCTAGCCCTGTTGCTTCGACCAACCGGTCGTACGGGCGCCTGGGTACTCGGGCCTGGCCTGCTGGTACAGGTCGCTGGCACTGTCGAAAGTGGCGGCCAGCCGTTCGCGCTCGTCGTCCGTTCGCTCTCAGCTCGCAGGGACTAGAAGCAGTCCGCGGGGTCCCTCTCTCCCTATACGCGGTGACCACAGTTCTGACCACAGTTCGCTGTTGTCGGGCCATGTGGGGTCTCGACGTTTTCCCTGGTCGCCAAGTGTGGAATGACATGGAAGGATGCGGACGCACCTCGTGCTTACATCTTCTAAGCGGCGGGTCGCAGGTTCGAGACCTGCCGGGGGCGCCCCGAGATTAGGCTGTCTACCAGCAGTTTCGGCGTAGCCCCCGGTGGCCGTGTGGCTACACCGTCGGCCGATGGTGCAGTTATGGTGCAGTTGAGGGACGGTCGGCCTGTCCACGGCCCTTGCGCCTCCCGAACATCGCCGCCTCGATGCGGCTTGTCGCGACCGACTTCCGCTCCGCGAGAACGTGCTGGTAGCGGGCCGTGAGGGCCAGCTGGGAGTGGCCGAGCACCTGACCTGCCGTCTTCTCAAGCGGCAGCGGGCAGCCAAGTACCGACATCGAGCAGTCAGCGGCACCGGGGGGAGGGACCGGGCTCACCATCACCGGCCACGGCTCCGGCGTCCCTGAGGACCTTGTGAAGGGGGTCCTCTGGCCGGAGGGCTTGCAGTCCGACACCGCGAAGGGTTGCGAAGCAGGTAACGACGATGCGCGCGCTCCGCCAGGCCGTGACCGTCGCCCTCCGGCACGACAAAGACACCGTCGCCGAGAAAGTCGCCACCAATACCAACAGTGGCGACCAGCAGTTCATCTTCGTTTAGCCGAGAGGCACTACATCATCACCGCCCTGGTGGGGCCCTCATTCGACGGTCGCTATCGCCGTCGTGCCCGGCAAGACCGTGAGAGTCTCGATCACCAGCGCCTGCTTATGACATCCGTCGCCTCACGTGGCT
Organism: Acidimicrobiales bacterium; assembly: GCA_049522375.1. GTDB lineage: Bacteria > Actinomycetota > Acidimicrobiia > Acidimicrobiales > Palsa-688 > Fen-671. The sequence goes on from JBEKNX010000156.1 coordinate 11,032, forward strand.
GGCTGGCGAGCGCAGAATAACCATTATTGTATAAGCGTTCTTGCTTCCTCGACCGCGGAGAAACGTCGCGGAACGACGGTTAGCGCACGTCACGAACAGCTCGGCAGCTCCCCCGTGACCGCACCGAACATCCCGACAGATCGCGCGGACGGCGACGCCTGTTCTCAGTCGTGGCTCTCCACCCGAGCCGGCTCAGCAGCCTGCTCGGGACCGCCCCAGTATGACCCGACAACGCCCGGGCTCCTTCACGGGAGCCCGCGGTGCAGATCACCCCGTTTTGGCGCGGGCAATCCTGTCACCTCTACGAGGGCTTCTTATCCCCTAGGAGGGTACCGCGGAGCCCTTCGGACGGGTCCCATCGCACATCCACCGCCGTGTGGAAACCCGGCAATTGACTGACACTGTGGCTCCGGCACTTACCGGCCCTCCGATGTCTCCCGGGCCAGTTCAACCGATAAGTCCGTCCCAAGACCAGTGCGGGATCTGAAGACCGTCGGGAACCTCGTCTGCGGAACGGTGGTAGCGAGCCATCGTCGTGGTGGTCGCCCACGTGAAGTAGTCGGCCAGTACTTGACGGACCGGGTCAACAAGGCCCACGTCTGTCAACGCCTGATGGAAACAGGCGATCGCTCGACGGTCCATGTCCTTGTGAGGGCCGTTGCCGCTGTGCATTCGTACCACGGCAGACTCGTCGTTGTAGGCGGCCGAATACGTCGTCGGCCCCCCAAGTGCCTCCGCCCAGTACGCGGCAAGACGCTTGGTGTGCTCAGGGTGAAAGCCGTGGCTGAACGCATGGCTCACCACCTCGTCCGCCATCACCCGGGAATGCCAGGCGCCCGCCAGACGAAGCAAGCCGTCGTCACCGCCCGCGGCTTCATATACCGTCGGCATACTCCCCAGACCGTACCCGACGCCGGGACCGCACCGTTGCCCGGCGGTGCGCAGCGGGTTCTCATCGATCCTGATCCCAGACCAGCTCTAGCCCAGCTACATCGACGTACGTTCCGCTGCCCCAGGCGGGCAAGGGGCAACCCCGTGACCCCGGAAACCGCTTCAGGACGACCGGCCTACCCGGTCGGTAGCCTCGCTCCGCGGCGCTAACCGAACACGGAGTACCCGTCGACGGGTACCTGCGGCGGCGTTGCCTCGGAGCGCTCCAGAACGTCTGTTGTGAGTGGCGGCAAAACCGAGGATTTTCAAAGGAAATCCGCGAGATAACGACGGATATCGCTCCGCCAAGGCACTACGAGAACGCGGGCTCTAGCTGCCCACAAGAGGCGTTACCCTCTTGCCAGTGCCTGCCTGGTCGAAGAAGGCTGCGAGGATCTTCGCCACGCTGGGGGCTGCGACAGCCCTGGCGCTGGCCAGTGTCCCGGGAAGCACAACGGTAGCTGCTGGGCAGCGCGCCACGCCTGCCCCGGCTGGGCAGACGGCCAGGCTCGCGTTCAGGTGCGGGAAGTTCCCGTCAAGGTGGCAATCGGGCGCCAAACCACTGCGTGCGTTGGTCGCGCTCGGACCGCTCGACGCGAGGCTCTCGGGCTTCCAAGCGCCTCGCCCTCTGGTGTCGTCGCCCGGGAGAGGGGACGAGGGAAGCACCATCTTGCAGGGCGCCGTGCTCTCGGTTTCCCTTGGCGGGCGGACCTTGATGTCAACGAAGCTCGCCCCGCCCCCCTCTACGCCGGGGGACCTGGGCCATCGGGCCCCGTTTGCCACCATGTCTCTTGCGGCTGCCCCCGCGGACGCACCCCTTTGCATAGCCGACTTCGGCCGCCACAACGCCGGGGATGCTGTTCTCGGAGCCTGTTCGATGTGTGGACGACCGCCACATGGGTCGACGCGTACGTCGTCACGGCGCGGGGCGTGCTGTTGCCCCCTGTCCGCCAGGACCTCGGCAGCCCACACGGCGCTACCGTCGAGGCCGGCGCCGGCGGCGCCATCTTGGTCACGGCCGACAACTCGTTCGTCTACGTCTTTGCCCCGTTCGTCGGGTCGGCGGTCCCAGTGCGGGTCCTTGACCTTCAGTTCCGTCGGTTCGTCAACGTGACTAGGGACTACCCAGCGTTGGTGGCCCAGGACGCCCAAATGTGGTGGCACGCCTACGGCCCGGCTGGCGTAGGAGGCGGTGGCAGCTTCGGGGTACTGGCCGCCTGGGTGGGCGACGAGTGCATGCTCGCGAAAGGCCACAGTGCCTGGGCGACTGTTGGGCGGCTCGAGGCTCAAGGCAGGTTGAGCGGCAAGCCTGCCCCGGGCTACCCTGCGGGCGCCGAGTACGTGAAGGTCCTGAGGACGTTCCTAAAAAAGCACGGCTACTGCGGCAGCTGAAGCGCCTGAGCCCCCGAAAGGAGGTATCACCCAGGGGCGGGGTGCGTTGAAGCTGTACCGGGACCGCGCCAGAACTACCCATAAGGAGTGCCGCGGGGGTGTCTTGAAGGCCCGCCGTTGAGCGCAAATACCGACGGATATTTCCCCTGTCGCAGCGGCAACGCCTTGACGACGGATCGACCAAACCGATCATAACGTGCACACATATTTGCAGCGCAGAATAACGCGCCTTGGGGTTACTGATTAGAGCCATATCGGCACCTCGGCGTGCTCCTTCGACTCGCAATAGCTGAAGGAGCTGAACCTCAGATCCGCCTACGAGGACGCAGTAGCCGTCGCAGTGCGACCCTCTGAGCGAACTGCGGGCGCACTCGATAGCCCCGGAGAACCAGAGCCCGGGTGGGAGCGTCCCCCTAGCGGTGAGCCACGCTCAACGCCCAGAAGATGACCGCCAAGGCTCCCTTGCTCGCCCTCCGGCCCGCGCCCCAGATCTCGAGGGGGATGGTAGTCAGCTGCGCGGCGGCCCAGCTCGCTGCGGACCACCAGTAAGGGCCTTCAAGAAGACTTGGAGTAGCATGTCCGTCGCGGCGAACTGGAGCTTGCCGACCAACCACGCTCGGATGCTGCTGTGCACCGCCCAGAACCCGGAGGTACGCCTTCCCGGCATCGCAGCCAGCGTCAACATCATCGAATGCCGTGCTTACAGTTCCGTCACCGATCTGGCTGAAGCCGGCTACGTGGCCAAGAGCAAAGAGGTCGACACAACCGCTACCCACTTGCCGTTGCTGGAAGCCGCCAGCGAAGATCGCTCCATCGGCGATGTGCTGGACCTTCTCGCAGGCCCTCTGGGGCAAAATGGTGCCGGACGTCCCTATGAAAGGTGTGCAAGCCATGCGGTTGAGGCAAGCGATGGCCCGTGAAGTGGACAGTGCCCGCCGGCGTATCGTTAAAACAGAAGGAGCTTTAGTCACATGGTCGTGATCATCGTCGTTGTCGTTGTAGTTGTCGTCCTCCTTGGAGGTGGCGTCCTCGCTTACAATGGCCTGGTCCGGCGCCGCAACCGGACTCAGGAGGCCTGGTCGGAGATCGATGTCGAGCTCAAGCGCCGGCACGACCTGATCCCTAACCTGGTCGAGACAGTGAAGGGCTACGCCTCCCACGAGAGCGGGACCTTCGAGGCCGTGACGGCTGCACGCGCTGGCGCCGTCAGTGCCGGCGCCACTGGCGACCCGTCCAAGATCGGCCCCGCGGAGAACATGCTGACCCAGACGCTGCGGTCGCTGTTCGCGGTGGCAGAAAACTACCCCCAGCTGCGCGCTGTCGAAAGCTTCCTCCAGCTCCAAGAGCAGCTCACCGCCACCGAAGACAAGATCGAGTACGCCCGGCGCTTCTACAACACCAGCGCCCGGGATTACAACATCGCTCTCCAGACATTCCCCCGTAACCTGTTTGCCGGTGCCTTCGGGTTCCACGCGGTTGCGTTCTTCGCTGGCACTGAGGCCGACCGCGAGGTCCCCCAAGTGAGCTTTGGGCCCTCACCAAGCGCGCCAACGACGGCTCCTTCAGCGGGGCCTCCTCCGGCCGCTCCCCCCGGCTCAGGCTTCGGGCCTCCGCAGGCCTGACCGCCCATGTACGAGCAGATAGCCAGGAACAAGCGCCGAGCCGCCACCTGCGTCGTGTTGTTCTTCGTGGTCTGGGTGGGGATCGGGGCCCTCGTCGGTTGGGTGTGGGCGGCGGCGTCCGGCCCGTCCAACGGAGCCCCCGCGGCGACAGGCGGGGACATAGCCGTGGGCGCCGGGGTCGCAGCCGTCCTGGCCCTGGTTGGGGTCGCCGTTTCGCTCAAATCCGGTACCCGCATGGTGCTGGCGATCTCCGGGGCCCAGCCGGCAGACCCTTACCGTTATCGCCAGCTGCATGACATCGTCGAGGCCTTGGCGATCGGGGACGGCCTCCCCAAACCCGAGGTGTACGTGATCGACGACCCTTCCCCCAACGCCTTCGCCACCGGCACGAGCCCCAAGCACGCTTCCATAACCGCCACGACGGGTTTGTTGTCGATGATGAACCGCGAGGAGCTGGAAGGGGTAATCGGCCACGAGATGAGCCACATCAAGAACTACGACGTGCGCCTGCTGCTCATCGTGAGCACCCTCATCGGGATGGCCGCGCTCCTGGCGAGCGTGGTGTGGCGGTCCGCCTTCTTCATGAGGGCGGGCCGCGGGCGCCAGGGGGGACAGTTGATGCTGGTCGTGTTCGCCGCCGGGCTGCTGTTGGCCATAGTGGGGCTCATCTTTGGGCCAATCGTGCGTCTGGCCTTGTCGCGCCGGCGCGAGTCACTAGCCGACGTCAGCAGCGTCGAGCTGACGCGCAACCCTGCTGGGTTGATCCACGCCCTCCAGAAGCTTGAGGCCAACGACCAGCCCTTCGCCAAGTTCAACCACACCACCGCGGCGATGTGCATCGACGACCCGCTCCAGCACCATGAGGGCTGGTTCCACCGCCTCTTCGACACTCATCCACCCATCGCCGAGCGGATCACCGTGCTCGAGCACATCGCGTCCGGAAGTACCGCTTGAACCGAGCGATCTGAAGGGTCGTCGGACGAGCCGTCGCGCCGAGCGGTGTCCATCGGGAGGTGCGGCGTAAGCCTCAACAACCGAGGACGAGAGCGGGAAAAGCGTAGGAGGCAGGTCGGAGCCCGAGATTTGGCCATGCAACCGGCCGGGGCCCGAGGGGTGACTTCGGGAAGGGACATGCCGGGTCGAGCAGATCCTGGACCTGGAGGCTGGGCGAACCTATCCCCCGTTGCACCGGCGGACGGCGAGCCGGCCCGCCGGAGGGCACCGGCGGCCCCTGGGCTTTCCTGGGACAGGCTCAGGCCTACCGCATCTTCGCCGCTATAGGCCGGGTGGCCGAGATCATGGGCCAGGTCCGAACAGACATGCGAGCCGCTACACGCTGTTCACGCCCGCGCCGCATATAACTCTGCTCTAGAACGCCGTCGAAGAGAGGCTGCCTATCTCCCCGAACTTGGCCTGCTGGCGGTGCGCCGTCGCCTCCAGTGCGCTAGCGGCCCGCCTGCGCGCCTTTTGGGGTGATGTACCCGGATCACCCCGGTTGGCCCGGAGGTGGAGACCCGCAATATCGGCCCGCCGGGGACAGGTGGCGACAGCGACTCAAGCTGCACTCGTCCTGACCCCCCGACCATCTGTACGGCCACACCCTCAGGGACGACAACCTCGATCGCACCCGCCTGGGTCTCCAGGCGGAGGTTGACCTCATAGGCGTCCCAGCTGGCAGCGGTGAGATCGAGCACGGCCGCTCCGAAGGCGACGCTGACGGTTGTGTCAGCGGCCAGCTGCCAGCCAGAGCCCAGCTTCAGCCCGCCGTCTGCTCGCAACACGAGAGGTTGGGCCAGCCGAAGGGGCGCGGGAGTGAGCCGGACGAGGGGTGGCAGCGCCAACATGGCTGCCTTGAGATCGGTGTTGGTGAGGGCAGCGAGGACCTGTTCCAGGGCCGCCGAGAAACCCTCAAGAGACAAGCTTCCGCCGCTGACCAGCCCATGAAGCCGGTCGACGGCCGCGATCCGGGCATCTTCATCAACCGCGTCCAGATCTGATGAGACCGGGCGGCCCTCGAACACGGGCACCAGTTTAACCCACAGGACCTGCCTTCGGACCGTTCCCGTGTCAGAGCCAGAGGCGGACATCTTTCGGGCGCGGTCAAGACACAGCACAACAAGCTCGCGCGCTGGAAGCCCGCGCTGGCGACCTGCTAAATCTCCTACCGATCGCTCGTCAGAACCCGAGTACCGGCGCCAAAGTGGCCAACGATCCATCCACTAACGGCGACACCTCGCCAATTGTCGAAGCCACTGATCGATGGTGTTTCGCTCTGCAGTCGTGAGGCGGTGTCAACACCGCTTGCTCGAAGCAGCGCCGCGCATCCCTGGCTAGCACGGTATTCCGCACCGTGACCCGGTAAGGCCCTTGCTGTGCCTGTTGGTTGTGGTTGCAGGGGTTGAGTTTTGCATCGTCGCTCCTGGCCTCTTGACGGTTCCCGTTGTGCCAACAGGTCAAAGA
>JBEKNX010000157.1:0-9683 GCA_049522375.1 Acidimicrobiales bacterium
CGGGCTGTAGCGGGACACGACTTCTTTGAGGGCGGCCTGGTCCACCTGGCCTCCGGGGGCAGGCAGGACCTCCGAACTTACGAGGTCGTCCCGCTCGTCGAGCACCGACAACTTCAGGCTGCTCGACCCGGCGTTGACAACAAGTAAACGCATTAGCCCAGCTCGCCAGGCTGGCGGTGCTCAGGAGGGACCGGTCGGCCTTGCGGGGCAAGACGGTGGGGCCGGCGGTGGGCGGTCAATAGGGCCAGACCCAGTCGCGGATCTCGGGGTCGTCGTCACCGTCGATGCGCGTGTACGCACGCGCCCGGACCCGTTCGTCTGCCATCTGCTGGCGCAGCAAAGCGGCATGCGAGCCGAGGAAGGGCACTCTGGAGACCACGTCCATCACGAGGTGGAAACGGTCCAGGTCGTTGAGCATCACCATGTCGAAGGGAGTGGTGGTGGTGCCTTCCTCCTTATAGCCCCGCACGTGCATGTTGACGTGGTTGGTGCGCCGGTAAGTGAGGCGGTGGATAAGCCAGGGATAGCCGTGGTAGGCGAAGATCACGGGCTTGTCCTTGGTGAACAGGACGTCGAACTCGGGGTCGGAGAGCCCGTGGGGGTGCTCCGATTCCGGTTGCAGGCGCATCAGGTCGACGACGTTGACGACCCGTACTTTCAGGTCCGGCACGTGTACGCGCAAAAGGTCCACCGCCGCCAGGGTCTCCAGCGTAGGGACGTCCCCGCAGCAGGCCATGACCACGTCGGGGTCGCCCTCGTCATTGGACGCCCAGTCCCAGATGCCGATGCCCCGGGTGCAGTGCAGGATGGCCTCGTCCATCGTCAGGTAATTGAGCGCAGGCTGCTTGCCCGCCACGATCACGTTTACGTAATGGCGGCTCCGCAGGCAGTGGTCGGCCACCGACAGCAGGCAATTGGTGTCGGGCGGAAGGTAAACCCGGATGACCTCGGCCTTCTTGTTGACGACGTGGTCGATAAAACCGGGGTCCTGGTGCGAAAAACCGTTGTGGTCCTGGCGCCAGACGTGCGAGGACAGCAAGTAGTTGAGGGAGGCGATAGGCCGGCGCCACGGGATGCCGCTGGTAGATTTCAGCCACTTGGCGTGCTGGTTGAACATCGAGTCGATGATGTGGATGAAGGCCTCGTAGCTGGTGAACAGCCCGTGCCTGCCCGTCAACAAGTAGCCCTCCAGCCAGCCCTGGCACTGGTGCTCGGAAAGCACTTCCATGACCCGGCCTTCGGGCGCCAGGTGGTCGTCCGTCTCCAGGATCTTCGCCTCCCACTGGCGGTTGGTCACCTCGAACACCGAGCCCAGACGATTGGACGCGACCTCATCGGGACCGAAGATGCGGAACCGGGTGGGGTTGGCGCTCACCACGTCGCGGAGGAACGACCCGAGCACCCGCGTGGCCTCGGTGAACGTTGTCCCCGGCTTGGCCACCGGCACCCCGTACTCGCGGAAGTCGGGCAACACCAGGTCTCGCAGGAGCAAGCCGCCATTGCTGTGTGGATTGGCGCTCATGCGACGATGGCTCTTGGGCGGCAGGGCGGCCAGTTCTGGCACCAGGGCACCCTTTTCGTCGAAAAGCTCCTCGGGCCGGTAGCTGTGCAGCCATGACTCGAGGGCCGCCAGGTGCTCGGGGTTGGTGCGCACCTCGGCCAGGGGCACCTGGTGGGAGCGCCAGGTGCCCTCGGTGGGCAAGCCGTCGACGAACTTGGGACCGGTCCAGCCCTTGGGCGAACGCAGCACGATCATCGGCCAGCGGGGCCTGTCGGTGACCCCCTGTTCCCGGGCCGAGCGCTGGATGGAGGTCACCCGTTCGATCACGGTGTCGAGGGTGGCCGCCATGAGCTGGTGCATCTCAGCCGGGTCGTCGCCTGACACCCAGTGCACCTCGTGGCCGAAGCCTTCGAGCAGAGAGGTGAGCTCCTCGTCGCCGATGCGGGCCAGGACGGTCGGGTTGGCGATCTTGTACCCGTTGAGGTGCAGGACCGGCAACACGGCGCCATCGCTGACGGGGTCCAGGAACTTGTTGCCGTGCCAGCCGGTGGCCAGGGGGCCCGTCTCGGCTTCGCCGTCGCCGATTATGCAGCATACGAGCAGGTCCGGGTTGTCGAAGGCGGCACCGTAGGCGTGAGCGAGGGCGTAACCGAGCTCCCCGCCTTCGTGGACCGAGCCCGGTGTCTCGGGCGCGACATGAGAGGGTATCCCGCCGGGAAAGCTGAACTGGCGGAACAACTTGCGCAGACCCTCCGCGTCCTGGGTTATGTGGGGGTACGTCTCGCTGTAGGTCCCCTCCAGGTAGGCGTTGGCGACCGCGGCCGGACCGCCGTGGCCCGGGCCCATCACATAGATGGCGTTGAGGTCCCAATTGCGGATCACCCGGTTCATGTGGGCGTAGACGAAGTTGAGGCCGGGGGTGGTCCCCCAGTGCCCGAGCAGTCGGGCCTTCACGTCGGTCGCCTTCAGGGGCTCGCGCACCAGGGCGTTGTCCAGTAGGTAGATCTGCCCGACCGAGACGTAGTTGGCAGCCCGCCAGTAAGCGTCGATCAGCTCGGCTTCGTCCTGGGTAAGGGGCCCGGAAGGCATCACCGGGGCAGGGGTTACGGTGGCTTGGGACATGGTCCGCGCTCTCCTTCGGTAACGGCTGGTCTACGGCGACGCCTGATCTCACCACGACCGCTGGGCCTTCACCCGGCACGCTAGCTTCCCGCCACCGGCTACCAGGAGGGGCATCGGGCCGGAGGGGCATCGGGCCGGAGGGGCATCCGGCCCGGCCCGGGCGCGACATCGCCGCCCCGTTCTTCGCAGGATCATCACAATTTGGTGGCAACATGCATAACAAGTCGGACGGACACTTGTGGTGAGGCCACGAGCGGCCCGTTTGACTAGGAGGCAATTTCCGTGCGTACCGCTAGACCAGCTGCCAGTGCGAGCAGGCTCCTGCTCGGAGCTTGCCTGGTCGTGGCGGCCACGAGCGTCGCCGCCAGTCCGGCCTGGGCCAGGTCTCCCCGCCTGCCCGTCCCCACGACTTCCGCCTATGGTACGACCACCACGACCACCGAAGCCCAGTCGCTGGTCCCATCGGCTCCGCCGCCGGCATCGCCGGACACCTGCGTGCCCGGTGCATGGCCGGCCGTGGCCGAGGGCAGGCCAGCTACTTTCCTGGCCGGCAGCGACGGCGCCTATCTCTGGCACGACCCCGATGGGGGTTGGGCACTGCGGGTCACTCATACCGGCCCACAGGACCGGGTCATCTTCTCGGGGTCGTTGACCACGAGCGGCAAGTTCGTCGGTGTCCAGTTGATCGGCGGGGGTGGCAACGACATCGTCGTCGTGGGGCTGGCCAAGCACACCATCTTCTTCCGCTTCGTCAACTACGGCCTGGTCGACGGCCTCGACTTCGCCACGCACTGCTCTCGAGCTTTCACGGTCAAGATCTACCTCGAGGGCCAACTGGCTTCACCCGGGACGGTCCACCTCGGTCAGAGCACCGGCAACCCTACCAGCAACCCGTTCCAGATCGAGAGGACCCGCGGCGAGAGCGGCAACCTCGAAGTCCTGCCGACGACGACGGTGCCGGCGCCTCAACCCACTACCTCCTCGACCACCTCTACCAGCTGACGGCGGGTACCCGACGAGCCCCAGCACCGCGCATCCCCCGTGCCGGTGCTGGGGCTCGTTCTCCTAGGTAGAAGTGGGCCGGCTCGAGCCGCCCGAGGGCAGGCCCTCCCGCCATCGGTCGTAGCGCCCGGCCGCGGCCTCGGCCCATTCGCGGCGGGGCTCGACGGGCGCCGACAAGGCTGCCCAACGTTTCCCGTCGCTGATCGAGGTTTCCAGCCCGGCCGCCATCCGGGCCAGCCATGCCGCGCCTAGTGCGGCGCCCTCGGGCACCGCCATGGGGACGACAGGCTGCCCCAGGACCTCTGCCAGAGCCTGCAGCCAAGCCCGGTTGACCGTGCCCCCACCGCTGGCCACGAAGCGCCTCGGGCTGGTGCCGCAGGTGGCCGCCCGTTCCACTATGTACCGGGCGACGAAACCCGTGGCCTCGTAAGCACCTCGCCGCAGGGCTTGGGGGCCATAGGACACCTCGGCGCCGGCCAGGCCGATACGCAGGGCCCGGTCGTGCCACGGGACCCTCTCCCCCTTGGCCCAAGGCCACCAGATGGGCACGGCGCCCGGCCGCACGTCGCCGTCCTCGCCACCGGGCCGGACGACACGGTCGACCCAGTCGGCCCACATGCCGCCGGCATTGCTCGCCCCGCCGATCATGGCCATGCCAGGTGCGAGGTGTGGGGCCCTCCACAGTCCCCGGACCTCTTCCGGCCAGCCGGGCACGGTCAGCCACACGACCAATGTCGACCCCAGGGCGACCAGGACGTCACCGTCGCCGACCGTCCCGGCCACGAGCTGTTCGCACATCCCGTCGACCGAGCCGGCGCCGAGCACTACGTCGCCCCTCCCGGCCCCCTCACCGCCCAGCACCCCGGGCGCCAAATTGCCGATGGCCTCGCCGAAAACGGCCACTCTCGGCAGGCGGGCAGGCGGGAACCCAGCCTCCCGGCAGGCGGCTTCGTCCCAGCCCGAGCCCCCGAACAGCGGCCCAGCGGCGAACGCGGACGCCAGATCCGTCACGCCAACGCCGCCGAGCGAAGCGTTGGCGACGGCCTGAGCGGGCCAGTACCCGGCCGCGGCTGGGTGGCGAGCGGCCACCCAGCGGCAGAGCCGCGCCATCTCGTCGCTGGCGGTGGGGTCGCTGGAAAGTCCGGCCGGCGACGGGTCAGGGCGCCCGTCACCATAGAGGAGCCCGGGGCCCAGGGGCCGCCCGGTCCGGTCAACGGCCGTGACCGAAGGCATCATGGCCGAGACGGCCACGGCCCGGGGTTGGCCGGCGCCGACGGCCTGTCCCAGCGCCGACCGGGGCGCCTCCCACCAGGATAATGGCGCGTCGTGCTCGAAAGTCCCGTCGGGGCCGATGGCGAGCCGGCTGGCCACCCGGGAACGACCGACGACTCTGCCGTCCTCGTCTGCCACCACCGCCTTGACCGCCGTGGTACCGACATCGACGCCGGCCACCAGGGAGCCGTCGGATTGTGACTTGCCGGGCATGAGGGGACAGTATTGCACCGTGGCCCCCGCCCAAAACGTGCCCACCGGCGATCACCGGGCGTTTGTCACCGCGCCCATGAGGGGCGCCGGCTTCGAGAAGTTGAAGCGCCTGGCCGACGTCGTCTACGAGCCCTGGATCGACCAGCAGCCGTTGAAGATTTACGACGGGCCCGGTTTGGCCGAGCGGCTGAAGTCGCTGGGCGCCGACATCGCCGTCGTGGAGGCCGACTTCGTGAGCGGGCCGGTGTTCGACCTGCCTCTGCGGGCCATCGCCGCCACCCGTGGCGACCCCAACAACGTCGACGTCGAGGCGGCCACCGCGGCCGGCATACCCGTCCTGCGGGCCCCCGGGCGCAACGCCGACGCCGTGGCCGAGCTCGCCATCGCTCTCCTGCTAGCCGTTGTCAGGCGGCTCCTGCCTGCCGACCGGGACGTGCGCGAGGTAGAGGTATTTCGTGACGGCACCATCCCTTACCAGCGATTTCGCGGTTGGGAACTGGCCGGGCGGCGGGCCGCCATCATCGGTTACGGGGCTGTCGGCCGGGCACTGCACTGGCGTCTGGCCGGTTTGGGCATGGACGTCGCCTTGTACGACCCGTACGTGGAGGGAGCGGGCCGCGACCTCCAGGTTGCCGTGCGCGACGCAGAGGTCGTGACGCTCCACGCCGCGGTCACGGCGGAGACGATCGGCTTTTTCGGCCCGGAGCAGTTCTCCTGGATGCGGCCCGGTTCGGTGTTCCTCAACACGGCCCGAGCGAAGCTGCACGACATGGCCGCCCTGGTGGAGGCGCTGGAGTCGGGCCGGCTGGCAGGGGCCGGCCTCGACCATTTCGAAGGCGAGATGCTCCCGGCCGGCCACCCCCTCCTGTCGATGCCGAACGTCGTGCTCAGTCCTCACATCGGCGGCGCCACGACCGACACCGAGGCCCGGGGGGCCCAGATGGTCGCCGACGACCTCGAGGCGCTCTTGGCCGGACAGGTGCCGCCGAACCTGGTCAACCCTGAGGTAATGGGCCGCAAGTACGGGGCCAGGATTAGGCCCCAACCACAAGGCAGGGAGCTATGAGGACTGTTGAACAACCGCATGAAGCGGTGCTGGCCACCGCCAAGGAGCTGCTACGCCGGGGGCTCGTCGAAGGCACCTCCGGCAATATCTCGGCCCGGCAGGCCGACGGCACCATCGTCTGCACGCCATCTTCGGTCGACTACCAGGCCATGGTCATGGAGGACCTTGTCGTAGTCGACCCCGACGGCAAGGTCGTGTCGTGCGCCGAGGGCCGGAGCCCCACTTCTGAGCTGCTCCTGCACCTGGCCTGCTACCGGGCCTTCGAGGACGTCGGGTCGGTCATCCACGCTCACCCGGTCTGGGCGACGATGTTCGCCTGCAGCCACGAGCCGTTGGTGGCGTGCGTGGACGAGTTCACCATGTACGTGGGCGGGGACGTGCGTTGCGCTGAGTACGCCATGTCAGGCTCGGCCGAGGTGGGCTCCAACGCCGTCGCCGCCCTGCAAGACCGGGGTGCCGCCCTGCTGGCCAACCACGGCATGGTCGCCGTCGGGACGAGCCCGGCCAAGGTGCTCCACGTCGTGGCCCTCGTCGAACGCACGGCCCAAATAGCCTGGGGCGCCCGCGCCCTGGGCGGTGTGGTGCCTATCCCGGCCAAGGCGGCCAACGACTTCGCCGGCGTGTACCAGCTGATGCGTTCCCTTTGACTGCCGGGGCGTGCCCGGCCGGGCGGCCGCGGGGTACGGTCCCGCGGCCCTGGTGCCCGCTCTCTAGCGGCTGCCGCCGAACACTGAGCGGACCTGCCTGACCCGTTCGACGGCGTGCACGCCCGGACCTCCCGATGTGGCCGGCTCGGGACGGTAGCCCTCCCCCAGCAGAGCGGCCGCTACCGCACCGGCGCTGGCGCTGATGGCGTGCATGTCGTAGCCGCCCTCCAGGACGACCACGACCCGGCCGGCCCCGGGGACCAGGGCCTTGGTCCGGGCGGCCAGGTCGGCAAAGTCGCCCGCGGAGAGGGACAGGTTGGCCAACGGGTCGTCCCGGTGAGCGTCGAAACCGGACGATATGAGCACCCACGTGGGCCCGAAGGACTCGACCGCGGGCGCCACCACCTCGTCGAACGCATAAAGCAGCACGTCGCCCGTTGCTCCCGGTGGTACCGGGATGTTGAGGGTCAGGCCCGGGGCACCCGGCCCACCGGTGGCGTTCACCTCCCCGGTGCCGGGGTACAGAGGCCATTGATGTGTCGATACGTAAAGCACCTGCGGTTCGTCCCAGAAGATCGCCTGCGTGCCGTTGCCGTGGTGCACGTCCCAGTCCAGGACCAGGACCCGCTCGCCTTGTTCGGCCAGAGCGGCGGCGGCAACGGCCACGTTGTTGATCAGGCAAAACCCCATGGCCTGGTCGGCCGTGGCGTGGTGACCGGGTGGGCGGTGGGCGACAAAACCCACCCCCTCGCCGGCGTCCCTGAGCGCCTCCACCGCCGCCAGGGCCCCTCCGGCAGCCAGCAGGGCGGTGTCCCAGGAACCGGCGCTGGCTATGGTGTCGAAGTCCAGGGGACCTCCCCCCGAGTGGCAGAAGTCCTCCAGGGCGTGGAGGTACTCGGTGGTGTGCACCCTTCGCAGCTCCTGCGCCGTGGCTCGCCGCGGTGCCAGGGGGACGACGGCGTCGACCAGGTCAGCACGGCTGATGCCCTCCAGGACGGCTTCGACCCGCCCCGGGCGTTCGGGGTGAGAAGGGCCCGTCTCATGGTTGTCCAACTCCGGCGACGAACTCAGGTGGAGCATGCCTAGAGGCTAAGTCACGGGACGGCGGCCGGGGGCCAGGGGCAACTATAGGCGGGCCTCAGGAGCTGGCCTCTGCCCAGCCTAATGCGCCGGCCCCCACCGGTCCTTAGACAACGGTCCCGCCAACCCTAAAAAGATGGCCCCGCCAGCCCTATGGCGGTGACCTTGGTGAGCCAGGGCTAGGACATTAGGCCCTACTAAGCCGTCCAGGCCGTGGCCCATGCTGGTTACAGGCCCCAGCAGGGCCAAATGTGAAAGGAGCGCAAGAATGCGCAGGAAGTCGTTTGATGCGATCGTGAGCGCCGGCGGCGTTTTGCTGGCCATTGTGCTGGTGGCGGCCGGGGCGCTGCTGTTGTGGGGCTACAGCTACGCCAACGGGACGGTCACGAGCCAGCTCGCCTCCCAGAAGATCACCTTCCCGCCCAGGGCGGCCTTTGCTCAGGCCAAGGTCGGGACCGAGATCGAACCTGTCATGATCCCGTACCTCGAGAAGTACGCGGGCGAGCCCCTGACGACCGGAGCGCAAGCCGAAGCGTACGCCGACCATTTCATCGCCTATCACCTGCAGGAGATCGGTGGAGGCCAGACCTACGCCCAGCTGAGCGCGGCGGCCATGGCCCTGCCCCCGGGCACGCCTGCTTACAACGCCGCCGAAGCCAAGGTGACGACGGTCTTCCAGGGTACGACGTTGCGAGGGATGCTCCTCAACGCCTACGGCTGGTGGAAGATGGGCCAGATCGCCCTCATCAGCGCCATCGCCGCCTTCATCGCCGCCGCCATGGCCTCGGTGCTGTCCGTTCTCGGCCTGATGCACTTCCGCAAGGTCCCGCTGACCGAGGAGATACCGCGGCTCGTGCCGGCGGCGCAGGTCATCACCACGAAGACCCCGGTCGGGGCGGCCTTCCCCTCCTAACGAACGGGAGTTCGCACGCGACCTGCGCACAATGGGCCCCGGCTCGGGAACGGCAAATCCCGGGCCGGGGCCCTGGCGCGCCGTCTGGCACCGCTAACGTGAAAGTTTGGGAGGTCCCAACATGACGGTCCGTATCTTTCTGCTGGACGACCACGAGATCGTGCGCCGGGGGTTGCGCGAGCTGTTCGAGACCCAGGACGACCTCGAGGTGGTCGGGGAGGCCTCCAACGCCGAGGAGGCCATGACCAGGGTCCCGCCCACCCGCCCCGACGTCGCCGTCCTCGACGTGCGCCTCCCGGGCACGAGCGGGATCGAGGTATGCCGGGACTTGCGAGCGGAGCTACCAGAGCTGCGCTGCCTGATGCTCACGTCGTTCGCCGATGACGACGCCCTGTTCGCCGCCATACTGGCGGGCGCCAGCGGCTACCTGCTCAAGCAGATCCGAGGCCCCGAGCTCGTCTCGGCCGTCCGGCGCGTTGCCGCCGGCCAGTCGCTGATAGACCCCGCGCTTACCGCCAGCGTCATGGAGCGCTTGCGCGGCAAGCAGGAAGACGAACGGATCGCCCGGCTCTCGCCCCAGGAACGACGCATCCTCGATCTCATAGCCGAGGGCAAGACCAACAGGCAGATCGGGTCCGAGATGTTCCTGGCAGAAAAGACGGTGAAAAACTACGTGTCCAACCTGCTGGCCAAAATGGGCTTCTCGCGCCGCACCGAGGCGGCGGTGTACGCGGCCAGGTCCAAGTCCGCGCAAAGATCTGACCAGCCCGAGGGCTCCTAAGGCATTTCCCTGATGGGCCGCTCCTAAGGCTGCTCCCTGATGGGCCGCTCCTGAGGGCTCCTAATGGGCCGGGCCAATGGGCCGGC
>JBEKNX010000158.1:0-9661 GCA_049522375.1 Acidimicrobiales bacterium
GACGGCGCCACCTTGGGCCCCCAGAAAGCGCCGGTACGGTCCTGAGCGCGCTTCCGCAGTGCCGCTCACGTCCACGAAGGCGCGCTTACGACGACAGACAGCTACCGATCGCTTGTTTTAGGACTAGTTGAACTTCGGGCTGCTGGATAACGTGAACGTCGACATGGTCGGAGCGGGCGAAGGCGTCTCCGTCCTTATCGGCCCCGCGGGCACGGGCAAGACGTTTGTCCTCGAAGCGGCTCGTGCTGCCTGGGAAGCCAATGGCCACCGGGTCGTGGGGACGGCATTGGCCGGGCGCACCGCCGCGGCCCTGGCCGAAGCCGCCGGCGTGCCCGCCTTCACCCTGGCCCGCCTTCTGGGTGACGCCGAGCGCCACGGCGGCACACTGCCCGCCGGCGGAGTAGTGCTGGTCGACGAGGCCGGCATGGTCGGCACGCTGATGGCTGTCCAAGCTTTGGGCCGTCTGCCAGGACGCCAGGGCCAAGCTCGTCCTGGTGGGCGACTACGCCCAGGTGCCGGAGATCGAGGCCGGCGGCTCTTTCCGCGCCCTGGCCAAGGGCCTCCAGGCCCCTGAGCCTCTCGGTCAACCGGCGCCAGGCCGAGGAGTGGGAGCGCGAAGCCTTGGCCCAGTTGCGCTCGGCCGACCCGCACTGTCCCTATGAGGCTGCAGAGGCTGAGGGCGACCGAAGGAGAGACCTCACTGGTGACCACGCCTCCGCGGCGCGACACCGCTCTCAGCGCAATGCCGTCCCAGTCGGAGCCCATGTAGCTCGGCTGGTAGACGGAGCGATCTGGGCTGCCAGGTTCAAGATGATGTCGCTCGCGAAGCGCATCTTGGCGTCCACTAAAGGGCCCGCGCAGTCGGACGACCCGAAGTCGGCAGGTGCGGACCGTACCAAAACCCCTCGCTCCGCCGGTGGATGAGCAGTTGATTCTGGTCCTGGGTTTTGCCCCCAGCGCACCAGGAGCTATGCGCGGACTGGCAGCCGGAGTAAGGCCGGCTCACAATAGACCCTTTTCGAGCCTCGCCAAGGACCCTGGCACAGGACCCGCCTTCGGAAGGGTTCTGCCAAGAGCCTCGAGAGAGAGCCGTGCAATCTTTGTGGGCAAACCTTGAGCTGGCGCGCCCTCCCAGGTCTGCCTGGAAGTTGGAGGCCGCTACGGCGCGACCGGGTTGGCCTCGGGCAATAGCATCTGTTGTGGCCGCCGGCCCTCGGCGGGCCAGACAGGAGCGACCAAGCGTGGACCTGCCCGAGGACCTCATTGCCCTGCTGCACCAGCCGAGCCTGTGCTATATCGCTACCTTGATGCTTGACGGCTCACCCCAGATGACCCAGACCTGGGTCGACACCGACGGCGAGCACATCGTCATCAACACCGTCCAAGGCTTCCAGAAGCTGAGGAACGTCGAGCGCGACCCGCGCGTGGCCGTGAGCGTCTCCGACCCGTCCAACCCATCGCGCTACTACGCGGTCCGCGGGCGGGTCGTGGGCATCACCACCAAAGGCGGTGCGGAGCACATCGAGTCCCTCGCCCAACGCTACCTAGGCGGTCCTTACCCTTGGTACGGAGGCCGCGACCAAGTCCGTGTCGTCCTCACCATCAGCGCGGAGAAGATCCACGGCATGGGGTAGGCGAAGGACCTCGACATCCCTGGGTGCTGGGAGACTTGGCGGCGCGTTCTTCTCGACCTGCCACGGGACGGACCGGAAGATGAGCCGCCATGCAACTGGACCGCCAGGTGACCGGCGACGAGCTGCGGCGCCAGCTGAGGGGGATGGCGACCGCGTTACGAGCCTGTCCTGCTCGAGGCCTGGCGGAGGAGGTGCTGGCGGCCGACAAGGACGTCGACGAGGTGGTGGCGGCGTGCGAACATGCGGGGTTGCCCGGCGGGCTGCGCGCCGGTGGCCCCTCGGGGCCGTGAAGGGCTAGCCATGGCTGTGGAGTTCCGCGACCGGGCGGCAGCCGGCCGGCGTTTGGCCGAGAGGCTCGGGTACCTCGCCGGCGAGGACGTGGTGGTCCTGGGGCTGCCGAGAGGTGGTGTGCCCGTCGCCTTCGAGGTCGCCGCCGCCCTCAAGGCGCCGCTCGATGTGATCGTCGTGCGCAAGCTTGGCGTACCCCGCCAACGGGAGCTCGCCATGGGGGCGGTCGGCGAAGACGGGGTACTGGTCTTGAACGACGAGGTCGTGGACACAGCCGGCATCGGTGAGGCCGAACTGGCGGCCCTGGCGCGCTCGGAGCGGGCGGGCCTCGAGCGCCTGGCCATGTGTTTCCGGGACGGGCGGGGGCGCAGGCCCGTGGCCGGACGGACGGCGGTGGTGGTGGACGACGGCATCGCCACGGGCGCCACGGCCCGGGCCGCCTGCCAGGTGGCCCGGGCGCACGGTGCGGGGCGCGTCGTCCTGGCCGTCCCGGTTGCTCCTGGGCGATCGCTTATCGAACTGGCCGACGCGGCCGACGAGGTCGTGTGCCTCGAGACGCCCTGGTCATTTTTCTCCGTCGGCCAGTTCTACCAGGACTTTTCCCAGACCTCGGACAAGGAGGTGGCGGCGCTCCTGGCCCGGGCGGCGGCCTGGGGGGTTGCGCCCCCGGCGACGGCGGGCACCACGGGCAGGCCGGCCCGCGACGAAGAGGTCGTGGTGGGCACGGGGGCAGCTCGCCTGGGCGGGCACCTAAGGGTGCCCGAGGGCGCCACCGGGCTGGTCATCTTCGCCCACGGCAGCGGGAGCAGCCGCCACAGCCCTCGCAACCAGTCCGTGGCGGAGGTCTTGAACAACGCCGGGCTCGCGACACTGCTATTCGACCTGCTCACATCCGACGAGGAGGGCGACCGGGCACGGGTCTTCGACATCGAGCTGTTGGCCGACCGGCTCCGAGCAGTTACGCGCTGGCTCGAGGCGCAGCCAGAGGCCAAAGGGGCCCGCGTCGGCTACTTCGGGGCCAGCACGGGGGCGGGGGCGGCCCTATGGGCCGCGGCCCAGCCGGGCTCGGCGATCGCCGCCGTCGTGTCCCGGGGCGGTCGTCCTGACCTCGCCGGCCCCAGGCTCGCCGACGTCCGCTCGCCGACGCTGCTCATAGTGGGTGGCCGCGACGAGGTCGTGCTTGAGCTCAACCGAGACGCGCGGGCGCAGCTTGGTTGCCTGAGCCGGCTGGCGGTGGTGGCCGGCGCCACCCACCTGTTCGAGGAGCCAGGGGCTCTCGAGGAGGTGGGGCGCTTGGCGGCCGACTGGTTCGGTCGCCATCTGGCGCCCTCCGCCGGGCCCGCCAGCTGAAGCCCGTCGGCTACCGGCGTTCGAACCTCGATCTCGTTGTCGACAGCCCGTGGACCAGGTCGGCGGGCGCATCGCTAGCGGCCGCAGTCTTGTCGGCGCTCTCCCGCTCTCGCCGCCACGATGCATGGACGGTCGTCCGGCCAACTCGTCAGGTGCTGGGGTGTCACGGACGGGCTCGGTACCGAGTAGATGGGCAAAGAATGGGCAAAGTCCCCCTCCGGCGTCTTCGGCTTGTCCGCCTTACCGCCTCTGACCTGCCTTTTTTCTCGCAGCCCCAACGGGGTTCGAACCCGTGCCTCCACCTTCAGAGAGGGACCGGATCGCCGCTACAGGCCGCTGAGCTGGACTTTTACGCGTCATCGGCTGCCCGTCGCGACTCCAGCACCCATCTGCAACCTAAACTCCGTTGGCGGAACGTTGGCAGGGGGTCATCCTCCAAGCTCCGCGCCTCTTGGACACGGCGGCAGGGGTCACCTCCAAGGGCCAGGTGACGATCCCGAAGGCTGTGGGTGACGTCCTGGGGATCAGACTGGGTGACGAAGTTGTGTTCGGCGTCGAGGGCCGCGGCCCGCCGTGGCCCGCACACCCGACTTCCTCGCCCTGTTGGGGACGGTGGTGGTCCCCGCCGCCAAGCGCAATACCGTCGGGGGCGAAGTAATCCGCAAGGACCGGTCGTCGCCAGCCGCCACCGAACTCACGTGAGCGCCTTCGTCGGCACGACCGTCCTGGTCCGACTCAGTGGACGGTGGACCGGGCGCCTGCAGTACCGCTGTTCCACTTGACTACGGCCAACTGCAGCGGCTCGCCACCTTGGTTCTCGAGATGATGGGGGACCAGGCAGGGAATCCATACGACTAAGCCGGGCAACACTGTAACGTGCTCTTCAGCGACAACTACGGTCCCAGTACCGCTGACAAAGATGAACACTTTATTGACGTTGTGCACTTCCTCCCCGGTGGATGCTCCTGGTTGCACGTAGGCCCAGTCCATTACGAACGGTAGCTCTTCACCATCAGATATCAGGCCTGTAGCTAGCAGTGCCCCGTCAAAGTACGAGTGCGCTTCTTCTTTCACGAACTTCTTCACTTTGGCCATCTTACGAGTCTCCTGTTCTCCAATAAGAAGTGGAATTTCAATCATCTGTCGCCGGTTCTGAGCTCAGCGCGGAGGCTTTGCCATGGCTCGACGGTGCACGCGCCCTTCCCACGGGCGCAGCGCCAGAAGGTCGATGGGAAGGGGATAGTTACCGATGAGCACCTCCGAGCGATTCCAGGCCTCCTCGTCCGGCAATTCGCCGAGACGGAGGTGAACAACCCCGGCCGAGAAGTTCGCGAGCATAAGGAGCTCCTGTTCACCGAACCGCCTCGTGAACGCATAGACCGTCTCGTGCTCCGATAATAGCAGGGTAAAGTCGCCATAGGCGACAACGGGCTCCCGATGACGCAGGGCGATCAGCCTCCTATAATGGGCAAATACCGACCCGGGGTCCTCAAGCTGGTCTTCGGCGTTGATCTCGGCAGCGTTGGCATTGATTGCGATCCAGGGATGGCCGTCGGTAAACCCGGCGCCGGGTTCCGCGTTCCATTGCATGGGTGTACGGCCGTTGTCTCGGCTCGCGCGTTGCATCTGGGCTAGCACGGCGTTGGGGTCCACTCCGCCTTCGACCGCATGCCGGTAGTAATTGAGAGACTGGATATCGCGAAAACTCGAGAGGTCATCGAAGCGACCGTTCGTCATGCCGAGCTCCTCGCCCTGGTAGATGTAGGGCGTCCCGCGGTGCATGTGTAGCACCGTGGCCAGCAGCTTCGCCGACTCTGTCCTGTACTGGCCGTCGTTGCCGAAGCGGGAGACGGCACGAGGTTGGTCGTGGTTGTTCCAGTACAGGCTGTTCCAGCCGCGTGCGGCCAGCCCGGCCTGCCAACAGTTGAGGCTCGTTTTCAAATCGCGAAGTCGTAGCGGCCGTTGGTCCCATTTGTTGGTCCCGTGGTCGAGCTGGACGTGCTCGAACTGGAAGACCATGTCGACCTCGGCACGAGCTGGATCGGTGAACAGTCGCGCTTCATCGACGGTGACGTCCGGCATCTCGGCGACGGTCAGGAGCTGACCGACTCGCCTGGCGAAGACCTCACGGTGCATCTCGGCAAGGAACTCGTGCAAACGCGGGCCACCGGTGTAATACGGTCGACCATCGCCGAACGGCCCTGCACCGATGAGCCGGCCGTCGGGTAGTGCCGTGTTCTTCGAGATCATGTTGATGACGTCCATGCGGAAGCCGTCGACGCCGCGATCGAGCCACCACCGCATGATCGCGTAGACAGCGTGGCGAACAGCGGGCGTTTCCCAGTTAAGGTCGGGCTGCTTGCGGGAGAACAGGTGCAAGTAGTACTCGCCGCTCCCTTCGTCGGGTTCCCAGGCCGAGCCAGAGAAACGGGACTCCCAGTTCGTCGGTTCCGCCCCGCTCTCGCCGAACCTCATCCCTGGGCGCGGCGGTCGCCACCAGTACCAATCCCGCTTCGGGCTCGTCCTAGCCGTCCGGGACTCGCTGAACCACGGGTGCTCGTCCGATGTGTGGTTGACGACCAGGTCCATGATCAGCTTCATACCCCTGCGGTGAACTTGGTCGAGCAGTTCGTCGAAGTCGCCGAGGGTGCCGAACACGGGGTCGATGTCTTGGTAGTTGCTTATGTCGTAGCCGTTGTCGTCTTGCGGAGAAGGGTAAACTGGGCATAACCACAGCACATCGACACCGAGCGCGCTGAGATAGCCGAGCTTACCAATGATGCCTCGCAGGTCGCCGACGCCATCGCCGTCGGAGTCGGCGAAGCTGCGCGGGTAGATCTGATAGACGACTGCGGTCTTCCACCACCTGTCCGGTGCAGAGGCGCCTGCCGGGCCCGGCTGGGCGGCTGGTTTGCAGATGTCATCGACTAGCTCCTTCAGGCGGTATCGCCGTCCTCGCATGACGTAGGGCGTCCGGGCTGTGAGGCGCAAATCTTCAAGGGGAGAGTGGTCGCGAGGAGTCGGCTTTATGTACTCTTTCCCGCCGCTTGGCTCCACTTGCTACCCCAGGTTGCAATCCTTTGCGGATACCGTCGCCGATATCCTCCACTATCCTCCACCCGCGCTGCTCGAACGCTCGGACAGCAGCCGGCGGGCAGCCGGGATCGGTTACAATACCGGTATGAGCTGGCATGACCGCCCAATAGGGGAACGGCGCTGCGCGCAGTTTCGAGTGGTCTGCGAGGACCCAGGCCTCTCTGGCTGTGGTCGCCATGAGCTCCTTGATGCTCGCCTGTTCCGAGCTCGGGCAGTTGAGGCCACGCTCAGGGTCAACCCCATCCGCTCCTAGGAACGCTATGTCTGGTTGATAACGGCGGAGGGCTCGCTCGGCGTCGGGGCCGAGGAAGGCCTCGTTAGGGCGACGGAGACGGCCGCCGAGCAGGATCACGTCGATGCCTGGGGTGTCGGCGAGCTCGAGCAGGGCGGACATGCCGTTGGTTACCACCGTCGTCCCATCGCACTGGCGCAGGTGCCAGGCGAGCCGACCGACCGTAGTTCCTGCATCCAGCAGGAGGATGTCTCCTCGTTTGACCATCGCGGCGGCTATCTTGCCGATGATGTCCTTTTCTGGCCAATGGGTCCGCTTCTTGGCATTTAAGCTCACTTCGCGGCCGTGAGCCGACCGGAGCGCGCCGCCGTAAGTGCGCACCAATCTACCGCTGCTAGCGAGAACGGCCAAGTCCCGACGGATGGTGGACGCCGAAACGCCGAAGCGATCGGCAAGATCATTGACATTAGTGCTGCCCGATGGCAGCTCCGTGACCAGCAGATCCCACCTTCGACGGGTAGCCGCTCTAGGGCTGGGTCCCTGGCCTTCCTGCGTGTTGTCGCTCACCGTTCGCGTTCTCCTTGCGACACGTTGCCGGCCGTTAGTGGACGCAGCTATTACTTCCCGTAAACGGAGCGGATATTGTCTAAGTAGCGGGTCAGACTTGCTGCTGTTAGAGTCGCCGCGACCATTGTCTCGTGAGAAGCTTGTCCTGTTCCCGCGATGTCGAATGCGGTGCCATGATCAACTGACGTGCGCAGTATTGGCAGGCCGGCCGTCACTGAGACGGTTCCGTTGAAGTCGACCGTCTTGGACGCGATGTGGCCTTGGTCGTGGAACTGTGCGAGCACTCCATCGTAGCGGCCTTCCAAGGCCTGGTGGAAGACCGAGTCGGCGGGCACCGGGCCCGAGACGCGCTCCCCCTTAGCCTTGGCGGCTTCGACCGCAGGCGCGATATGGTCGATCTCCTCACGGCCGAAAGTACCACCTTCCCCGCCGTGAGGATTTAGCGCGGCCACCGCTAGGCGCGGCTCTGAGTGGCCGAAGACCCGCAGGGCGATCAGAGCGGAGCCGATGGCTGCCAGCACCCGGTCGCGATTGATCTGCTCGATCGCTTGGCGCAGTGACATGTGCCTGGTAGTGAAAAAGATCTTTGCGCCGCGCACGACGAACATCGTGATCGGTTCCCGGGCCCCGGTTAGGTTGCCCAGCATCTCCGTGTGGCCGATGTGCTTGGAGCCTGCGGCCCAGATCGCCTCTTTGTTGATTGGCGCAGTGACGATTGCGTCGACTCGCCCGTCTAACGCAAGCCTCGTAGCCGTTTCCACGGCGACGATCGCGCTGTGCCCGGCGAGCGCGCTTACCTTCCCGGGCACAACCTCGTCGGCCGAGGCCACTTTAATGGCCAGTACGTCGATGTCGTTAGCCTGGCCACCAGCGAGCTCAGGGTTGTCGACGACATGTAGGCCAACTGGCAAGTTGCACAGCTTCACCGCCCTTCGTACGATATCTTCGTCGCCAACAAGCAGGACACGGGCACGCGCGGAGACTCTGGCGTCCGTCGCCGCACGCACAGCGATCTCCGGGCCTATTCCCGCGGGGTCGCCAACCGTCAGCGCCAATATGGGCAGCCTTTTGTTCGGTGGCATAGTTGACGTGTTCATGAGTGCAGTACCTCCGAGGCTTCGGTCGTAGGGGCCAAGGTTTCGTGCATGCCGTAGATATGGCCGATCGACGTTGTGATGGTATTTCTGTTGCCGACCAACCCGCCTTTTGTCACAATAGGTAGACGGTCCCACGGACCGCCGATGATCCGCCCAGCAACAACCAATGGCTCTACTTCGGTTTTGACCTCCAGGCCTCGCGCATCCAGTGCGTCGAGCACTGCAGCGGCCATTTCGCCGCCGCAGGCGAACACACCAGCCACCGGGCGCATCACGAGGGTCCGTCGAGTGGCTGCTGCGAGCATAGACGGTACATTGGTAGCCCAAGTCTTGTCTGCGGTCACCCCTTGGGGTACAGCGTGCCATCCGGTCACGGTTGCTCCAGCGTCGATGCCAGTGAGGGCCAAGTGCACCAGCTCGTCCGGGGTCAGGTGCTCGTCAATGGTGCTGATCTTGGCATGGCTGCGGCGGTTTACTGTCTCAACCTGGAGTCGGGTCATTTCGGCCAGGCTGCCCACAACCAGGAGCACAGGGCTCCTTGGGGGGCCCGTGATCTTCAGTGCGTCACAGTAGGAGGCACCGAAGGGCCCAGAATCCACCACGACGATATCCCCCATCCGCGGGCGCACCCTGGCGGCAGCCGTTGCCAGTCGGTTCAGATGGGCGTCGGTGACAGCGTCCACTACCGTGACATCTGCGGCCTTTAGTGCCTTGGCGAGTGCACCAGCCAATGCCTCGTCGTCACGGTCAAGAATGTCGCCGTGAAGCTCGGTTGTGGTAAGCGTCGTACCCGCAGTCACCAATTCAGCAACGCGTGAGCTTTTGAGGGGGGTCGCCTCGTCGTGAACGGCCGAGCTGAGGGCGATGGGTGTCCCGTCCAATAGGTGGACCCCACCAACCGTCGTGCGCCGTGCGGCGGGGTACGCAGGCACCGCGAGGGCGGCGACCCTCCCCTGGCGCCGTGACCGGAGCCAGGCCAGTATTACGGCCAACTCAGCACCAATTGGGCCGCGCAACGTCGTGTCGACTCGCTTGATGAACAGCTGGGGTTCACAGCCCTCCACCGCGCTAAGAGCAGTGCGGGCCCGCTCGGCGGCGTTGTCTGGTGCGAGGCGGCGTGAGCCAGTGGTGATGACGACGACGTCGACGTCCAGGTCCCTACGTTTGTGGTCGGATCCGAGAAGAAGCGTACGGGTGCGCAAACCGAGCCTGGCGAACAGCACGGCCGCGGCGTTGGCTCCAGTGAGGTCGTCGGCGATCACTAGCACCGACGGCGTCAGGCTCACGCGGTTGCTCCCTCTAACATGCGCACTACGAGCATCATAGCCCGACCCTGGGCAGCCTACGTAGCCCTGTAGAGGGAGTACAACTCATAAAAGACACTTAAACCACATGAC
>JBEKNX010000159.1:0-9653 GCA_049522375.1 Acidimicrobiales bacterium
GCCCTCATGAATGTGCAGGTCGGTCCCGCAGATGCCGCTCTGGAGCACTTTTACCAGGATGTCGCCCGGCCCCGGTCCGGGCTTAGGCACGTCCCGTACGGCAAAGCTCCGGGGTGCGTCATAAAGCACTGCTTTCATCGAGATTGTTCCTTTTGGCTGATCCACCGGTGAAGGTGTACCGGTGAAGGTCTACCGGTGAAGGTGGTCCCTGGGCGAAGGTGTACCTAGATGAGCGCGTCCAGATTGGCTATGGTCCAGCGGGCCCCGCGGGCGTGGAGCGAATGGAGGACGGCCAGGTAAGGGCGGGCAAATCTCGGGTCCTCGCCCAGGTCGCCGAAGAGGTCCCCCTGCCGTACGAACGCCAACGGGTCAGTCGCGTAACGGCGGGCGGCCGCCATAAGGGCGTCCTTCCGGTTGTCGACGATCTCGATCGGGCCCCCGTCCTCGTCGACGCCCTCGGCGTAACGGGCCCACCCTGCCACGACGGCCACGGCGCGGCCCACCTCGCCCCCCGAGGCGAGCTGGTCCCTCACCACCGGGACCAGGAAATTCGGGATGCGGTCGGAGATATCCGTGCATATCCGGGCCACGGTGTCCCCCGTCCCCGGGTTGGAGAAGCGGGCCAGGAGCTGGCGCTTGTAGGCGGCCAGGTCGATCCCCGGGACGGGGCGCAGCGTCGGTGTCGCCTCGCGGTCCAAGTAGCCCATAAGGAGGCCGGCGAACAGGGGGTCCCGGGCCACGTCGTGGAGCATCCGGTAGCCGGCCAGGTGGCCCAGGCAGCCCAGTACCTGGTGACCGGCGTTGAGCAGGCGGAGCTTCATCATCTCGTAGGGCTCGACGTCTTCGACGACCTGGACGCCGGCGTCCTCGTAGGGGGGCCGGCCATCCCCGAAGCTGTCCTCGAGCACCCACTGGATGAAGGGTTCGGCGACCACCGGCCAACCGTCGACTATGCCGAAGCGCTCGGCGATGGCCGCCCGGTCCTCGTCTGTGGTCTGGGGCGTGATCCTGTCCACCATCGAGTTGGGGAACCGGGCAAAGCTGTCCACCCAGTCCGCCAGGTCGGGGTCCTTTGCCCGGGCGAAGCCCGTGAACGCCGTGCGGGCCACGTGGCCGTTGGACGAGATGTTGTCGCAGGACATGATGGTGAAGGGCGCCAAGTCGCGTCTCCGGCGCCGGGCCAGCGCCTCGGTGACGAGGCCGAAAACCGTGGCCGGCCGGTCGCTGTGCAGGTCTGCGGCCACGGCCGGGGCCGTGACGTCGAACTGGTGGGTGAGGTGGTTGATGTTGTAACCGCCCTCGGTCACGGTGAGCGAGACGATGCGCACTGCCGGGTCGGCCATTTTCTCTATGACCGCGTCCGGGTCGTCGGGGGCGTAGAGGTAGTCGACGATCGACCCGATGACCCGGGGCTCCCACCTGCCGTCGGGGTGCTTGAGCACGAGCGTGTAAAGGCAGTCCTGGGCCAATAGGACATCGCGCATCCGGGCGTCCCGGGCGAGCAGCCCGACGCCGCAGATGCCCCAGTCCATGGCCTCGCCCTTGTTCATCAGGCTGTCGATGTACATGGCCTGGTGGGCGCGGTGGAACCCGCCTACGCCGATGTGGACCATCCCGGCCCGGACGGCGCGGCGGTCATAGCTCGGGAGCTCGGCCTGGGGGCCGAACGAACCCATCGTGCTGGTATTTAGCAAGGTCATCCGCCGCCTCCTGTGCGGCGCGGAGCGTCCGCAGGAATTGAGCATAGACACCCGGGGCGGCGGCCACGAGAGCCGGCCGGGGGCCGAGGTCGTCGGGCCCGAGCACGCGGTCGACGCCCGTGCCCACGGCCATGACGGCGCCGGACTCCCGGGCGATGAGGGCCCCGGCGGCGACGTCGATGGGGTGGGCACGGCCGAGCACGGCGGCGGCGGCCCGGCCGGCGCCGACGTTCGCCAGGCTGAGCGCCGACGACCCGAGGACGCGCGTGGCGCACCCTTGCCGGCCGAGGGCGCTGATCAGTTCGGTCATCCCGTCCCAGGGCACGGTCCCGACGAGCTCGGTGAGCACCACGCCCCCTTGCAGGGTGGTGTCTTGACGGCACCGGGCCGGGCCCCCGCCGGGCCCCGCTCCACCGCCGCTGCGGCTGCTCGCCCCCTGGCCGCGCACGGCGCTGAAGATTTCGTCGCGCCGCACATCGGCGACGACGCCTACCGCCATACCGGCCCCGTCGGCCAGCGCCAGGCTGAACGAGCAGCTGCGCAGCCCGTTGGCGAAGTTGGTCGTCCCGTCGATCGGGTCCAGGTACCAGACGGGGCGCCCGGCGGCGAGGGGGGCGTTGTCGAGCTCCTCGCCCACGATCCCGTCGTCGGGGAAGCGTTCACCGAGCAGGTCGCGCACCAGGTGCTCGATGGCTATGTCGGTGGAGGTCACCCAGTCGGCCACCCCGTCTTTCAGCGACCGGACGGGTCGGCGGCGCGGGTCGGTGACCAGGGTGGTCGCCCGGCCGGCGAGCTCGAACGCGGTGGCGGCCCGGCGCTCGAGCTCAGCCGGGCCGAGGACGGTCATGGCCCCGGCCGCCCCGGGCCGTCGGGCCCCCCACGCCCGTCGGGCCCCCCACGCCCGTCGGGCCCCCCACGCCCGTCGGGCCCCCCCTGGCGCCCCTCGTCGCCCCGGACCGCCGAGCTCGCCGCCCGGCGCGCCAGCAGGGGGACGAGGCGTTCGGTCCGGTTGGTGATGACGGCGTCGACGCCGGCGCGCAGCACCCGTTTCATGTACCGCCGGCGGTCGACGGTCCACACCGACACCCCGAGGCCGGCCTCGTGCATGTGGTCCACGACGCTGGGCGGTGCCATGCGCCAGCGGGGGTTGAACCATTCCGGCAGGGTGCGGGCCAGCAGCTCAGGGCCGGGTCGCTCACGCTTGGCCCAGCTGAGGGCGATGCGCGCCGACGGCGACAACTGGCGCAGGCGGGCCATGGCCCCAGTGTGGCCGGCGAAAATGCAGCGGTCCAACGCGCCGGCGGCCGCGGCGACGGCGAACGACGCCTCGAGCACCTTGACGCCGGGCACGTCGACCATCACCGGGAGCTCGATGCTGCGCAGCACTCCGGCCAGGTCAGGGATCCGGTAGCCCTTGCGCCTGATCTTCGACACCTCGTCCCAGCCCACCCCCTTGACGGGCTTGGCCACGCCCCACAGCCGGGCCAGCGTGCGGTCGTGGAGCACGATGACGTGCCCGTCCCCGGTGAGCCGGCAATCGAGCTCGACCATGTCCGCGCCCAGGGCGGCTGCGCTTTCGAAGGCCTCCAGGGTGTTCTCCAGGTGCTCTACGTGGTAGCCCCGGTGGGCGATGGCGATGGTCACGGGCCCTTGCCGGTCAGGTCCTGCCGCCCACGGGGTGCACGGTACCAGGGCGGCCCGGGACGCGAAGGCACTTGACAGGATTTATACGCTGTACTCGCCGGCCCGGCCGGCGGGACCTCCTCCCAGGGCACCGACGACGCCGGCGCCGAGCACCTTACGCTCGACGCCGTCGAGTTCGCTCGCACCCTCGCTGGTCGGGCCGAGGCCGGTGGCCTGCTGGCCACGATCGCGCCCTTCTGAGCGTCGCCAAAACTTGCCCGTGCTGAAGGGGCCCCGGCTTGAGCTCTTCAGCCGCCAGCGGCGGGGAGGCCCGGCGGCGCCGGTGATGGCGCCCGGTAGCCGGTTAGAGCCCGGCGATGGCGGGGACCACCTCTTTGCCTATCACCTCGAGCGGGGTCAGCTCCCACACCCTCTGGACACGCCCATGGGCCACCTGCACGCCGAGGGCGGCGAGGGCCTTCAGCTCCTCGATGACCTGGCCGACGCGCTCGCCTTTTTCCCCGACGTCGAAGGTGTAACCGACCGTCCTCTGGATATCCTCGTACGGGCGCCCCTCCGCTTGGCAATGGGCACGCAGCACGTCGAACTTGTGGGCCAGGTCGGCCCCGTTGCCGAACAAGTTGCACGCCTGGGCGTAGCGGGCGACCAGGCGGAGCGTCTTTTTCTCACCCGAACCGCCGATGAGGATAGGCGGGTGGGGCCGCGCCAGGGGCTGGGGGCGGTTGAGGGTGCGGGCCAGCTGGTAGTGGCGCCCCTCGAACGGCCCGTCGTTGTCGCTCCACATTTGCAGGCATATCTGCAGGGTCTCCTCGAGGCGTTCGAAGCGCTCGGCCAGCGGGGGGAAGGACAACCCGAGGCCGCGCGCCTCCTGCTCGTTCCATGCCGCTCCTATCCCCAGCCAGGCCCGGCCGCCGGAGAGCACGTCCAGGGTGGAGACCATCTTGGCGAGCAGCCCGGGACTGCGGTAAACGACGCCGGTGACCATGGTCAGCAGGGAGATCCGCCGGGTGTGGCCGGCGAGGTAGCCAAGGGTCGTGTAAGCCTCGAGCATTTCGTGCTCGGGAGGGCCGATGTGGCCTATCTGCCAGACATGGTCCATCACTGAGAGGCGGTCGAAGCCGGCCTCCTCGGCGGCCTGGGCCACCTCGGCCAATTGGGGCCCTAGCCGGGAGGGCCCGGCCGGCCAGGTGAAGTCGGCAACGTGCAGTCCAAGTTTCATAAGGCCCTTCTAGCGCGTAGCTGTGCCTACAGGCGACCAGCCTGGCCAGCGACCAGCCTCGCGGCAGCATGAGCGTGGCGCGGCACCCGGGGCGTCCAGACGTAGGCGGTGGTGGTCGTGATGGCGGTAAACCCCAGTCGCTCCAGGATGGGCCGGCTGTCGTCGGAGGCGTCCACTTGCAGGTAGCGGACGCCACGCTCGGCGGCGAGGGCGGCCCGCCGGGCGACCAGGGCGCGGTAGATGCCCTGACGCCGCCAGGCGGGCACGGTGGAGCCGCCCCACAGAGCGGCGAACGGTGTCCCCGGCTTCCACTCCAGCCACGCCGCCGACACGACGTGGCCGGCAGCCTCGGCCGCCAACACCACGACGGCGCCATTGTCGGCCCCCGTTCTCAGCTCGGTAGCCAACCAAGACCGGTCTGCGCCCCACACCCGGGACTCCATCGCCGCGATGCGGTCCATGTCGGCGCCCGCCGTCACCTGCCGCAGCACGACTCCGTCCGGGGGAGTCGCGGACAGCGAGGCCAGGTCGCTCACCGTCCCTACGACCACGGTCTCGGTGGCCTCGGGGACGAACCCGGCTAAGACGAGCCTCTCGAACAGTTCCGGGGGGCGGTCGTGACCGCGGGTTTTCCATTCCACCGCCTCGTCCCGGGCGGCGAAGAAATCCCTTTGCCGTGCGATCAGGGCGTCCAGGGCCTCGCCCGCCAGCCCGAGGTCGTTGGGCGTGCTCACGAAGCCCCGGTGCCATCCCACGACGCGGGTGACCGGTCCGTCCGTTTCGGCGTGCACCCCATCGGGGAGGCCCGCCGCCTCCGCCGGGCGCAATTGCGAGTCGTAGGCCCTGAGGAGCCCGGTGGTGTCGCTCACGGGGCCAAAGTAGCCCGTGGACGCGGGGCGAGGCCCCCGGCGCGTCGGCGCTTTGGAGTACCCGTAGACAGAAATGCGAGGGCTCGCGGCACCGGGCCCAAGGTCACGACGACCGGAGCCGAAGGTCCCTATCGCCCCCGGCCTTCGACGTCTTTGATTTAGGTACGTCATGACAAATCAGGCTCCGAGCCCGCGGATTTGAGGCCAGCGTCAATGCAAGACACAAACTGGTTGGTCGATCCGGCCCGCAGAGGGGCCGTGGCCGGCGGGGAGGCAGAGGTCCCCGCCTCCGATAAAAGGGCCCTGCACGACCTGGGCCAGCGGCTTGCCACCATTGCGGCCCTGCCGGTGCAGGACAAGACGGCAGACATGTGGCGGGCCCTCAACGGGCTGAGACAGGTCAAGCCCATGGTCTGGATCGACGAGGTCCCCTGGCACGAGATGGACGTCGAGGGTGAACTGCGCCTGCAAACGACGACCGAATGGAGCCGTTACCACGAGTGGGAGCTGCGCAAGCTGATCTACCAGTGGGAGCACATGCCGGCGGACATGGTGGTAGAGCCGGCAGTGTACTCCCCGCTGGTCGTGCACAACACCGCCTTCGGTATCGCCGAGGACGTGGATATCGCCGTCACCGACGAGGCAAATTCGATCGTGTCCCGGCATTTCAACATCCAGGTACGGGACGAGGACGACCTGGAGAAGATAAAGGTCCCGGTGGTGACGCACGACCGGGTTGCCTCAGAGCGCCAGTACCAGCAGTTGGTGGAGATTTTCGTCGGGACGGTCGACGTCAAGACCCGGGGTGCCAACGGGTTCTGTTTCTGGTTTGCACCGTGGGACGAGATGATCCGGTGGTGGGGGGTGCAGGAGCTCCTGCTGGATCTCCACGACCGGCCCGAGCTCGTTCACAAGGCGATAGACAAGCTGGTCAACGCCTACCTCAGCATGCTCGACCAGTTCGAGCAGCAGAACCTGCTCAGGCTCAACAACACCTACTACCGGATCGGCTCGGGGGGCCTGGGGTACACGCACGAATTGCCCCAACCCGACTACGATCCCGAGCACGTGCGGGCCAAGGACCTCTGGGGCAATGGTGCGGCGCAGATTTTCTCCGATGTTTCGCCCCGCATGCACTGGGAGTTCGCCCTGCAGTACGAGGTGCGCTGGATGAGCCGGTTCGGCCTGAACTACTACGGCTGCTGCGACCCCTTGCACCGGAAGATGGGCATCCTGGAAAAAATACCTAACCTGCGCAAGGTTTCGATGAGCCCATGGGTCGACGTCGACCAGGCCGTCGCCAACGTGGGCGACCGGTACGTGTTCTCCTATAAGCCCAACCCGGCTGTGTTCGCCGAAAAAACCTGGCACCTTGACCAGGCCCGCCACGAGCTGGAGACCGTCCTCGCCAAGGCGAAGGCGCACGGCTGCGTGGTCGAACTGATCATGAAGGACATCAGCACCCTGCGGTACCAACCTCAGCGCTTGTGGGAGTGGGCGGCTATGGCGGCGGAGGTAACCAGGCAGTACGGTGAATAACGGGGAGCCAGGGGCAGTCCGGGAGCAAGTGCACCACGGGCCCAACAGGGACGAAGAATGGAGCCGGGAGCAGATGACGATAATCGATGAGCTTCGTGAGGCCGTTGTCGAGGGACAGCAAAAAGCGGCGGTGGCCAGCGTCGAGAAGGGTTTGGCCGAGGGCATCGACGCGGGGACATTGTTGCGTGAGGGCCTGATCGCGGCCATGGCGCAGGTGGGCCAGCTGTACGAGGAGGGTGAGATTTTCGTGCCCGAGATGCTGGTGGCGGCGCGGGCCATGAACGGGGCCTTGGGGGTGCTCAAGCCGCGCCTGGTGGAGCAGGGCGTGGAGGCGGCCGGCAAAGTGGCGATCGGCACCGTGCAGGGAGACCTGCACGACATCGGGAAAAACCTGGTGGCGATGATGCTGGAGGGCTCGGGCTTCGAGATCATGGACCTGGGGGTGGACGTCCCGGCGGCGAAGTTCGTCCAGGCCATCCGCGAGGGCGCCAACGTGGTGGCGATGTCGGCCCTGCTCACCACCACCATGACCAACATGCAGGCGATCATCGAAGCCATCCGTGAAGCGGGGCTGCGGGACCAGGCGCGCATCATTATCGGCGGGGCGCCCATCACCAAGACGTACGCGGACGAGATCGGGGCGGACGGCTACGCCGTCGACGCTTCCGGTGCGGTCCGCCTGGTGCGGGAAGTGCTGGCCGCCAAGGCGGCCAGCGCGCCTCGCCAGGAGATGGCGGGTCAGTAACGTGCCGTTGCTCCGCGACTGGCAGCTGTGCCCCGATGTCGACATGGTGCTGCGCGCCCAGGGTGCCGACCCACAGCGGGTACGGGCACGCCGGTCGGGCGCCGTGGGCATAGCCGAACAGGCCGTGACCGCGGGCCAGAAGTTGCTGCAGCCGGCCGTGGTTTTCGACACCTTCGCGGTGGGGGAGCTGCGTCACGAACAGCTCCGCCTGGTCGGCGGAGGGCAGCTGACCGGGCCGCTGGTGGCTGAGCACCTTCACGGGGCCCGCTCCGTGGTGGCGGCGGTCTGTACCATCGGGCCGGCCCTGGAGGCGGCCGCCTCGGGGTGTTTTGCGGAGGACCCGGCCTTCAGCGTGGCCCTCGACGCCTTCGGTTCGGCCGCGGTCGAGCTGTTGGCCTCGGCCCTGTGCCAGCGGGTCGACGACCAGGCGGCGGCTGAGGGACTGAAGACCACCATCGCCTTGACCCCTGGCCTGGTGGGCTGGCCGTTGGCCCGCGGCCAGCGGCAGGTCTTCGGCCTTCTCGACGCGGCGTCAATCGGTGTCAGCCTGACCGAGGGTTACATGATGACCCCGCACAAGTCGACCTCGATGGTGGTCGGTAGCGGCGCTGACGTCGAGCGCACGGGCGAAACGTGCGACTACTGCAGCATGGCCACGACCTGCCGGCACCGCCAGGAGCGTGCCTCGCCGCATGTCTGAACCAACCGGCCCCGTCCTGGCCGGCCCGGTCCTGGTCGGTGTGGACCTGCAACCGGTCGGTCGGCGGGCCCAGGTGGCGCCGGGCTCGACCGTACTGGAAGCCGCCCAGGCATCGGGCGTCCAGCTGGTGGCGGTGTGCGGGGGCGTCGGCACGTGCGGCACCTGCCGCGTCCGGGCGGTCGAAGGGGAGCTCGGCGCCGGGACGGCAGAGGAAGAGGACTGGTTGACCGTCACCGAGCGCGGCGAGGGCTGGCGGCTGGCGTGCCAGGCCAAGGTGATCGGAGCCGTGCGCCTGGAGGTCCCGCCCGAATCGCTCAGTGCGCCCCAGCGCCTGCAGACCGAGGGCGTGGCCGTGGATTTCGAGCTGGACCCGCCCGTCATGGCGGTCGACCTGGTGCTCCTGGCGCCGTCGTTGGACGACTTGCGGGCCGACGCCACCCGGCTGCGGCAAGGGTTGGCCGAGGCAGGCGTGCCGGGGATCTCGATCAGCCTGCGCGTGGCCGGCGCCAGCTCCGGCCGGCTGCGCGCCCAACAATGGCAGGGGCGGGCCGCCGTGGGCCGGCGCCCGGACGGCACCGGCGCCCTCATCGGCGTCCAACCCGTCAAGCAGCCGCTCCTCGGCCTGGCCGTGGACACGGGCACGACCAAGCTGGCCGCTTATCTGGTCGACCTCGCCAGTGGGCGGACATTGGCCCGGGCCGGGGCGATGAACCCCCAGATCGCCTATGGCGAGGACGTCGTGACCCGGGTCACGTACGCCAATACCTCGGCCGCCGCCGCGCAGCTGTTGCACGAACGTCTGGTGGGCGAGCTCGACCGTCTCGTGGGCGAGCTGTGCGCCCAGGCGGGTGCCGGGCGCGACCAGATAGTCGACGCCGTCGTGGTCGGCAACACGGTGATGCACCACTTCGTGACCGGCCTGCCCGTTCGTCAACTGGGCGAGGCGCCCTATATCTCGGCCGTGAGCGACGCCGTGGTGGTCGGGGCTGACGAGATCGGTTTGCAGCTCGCCGGCGGCGCCACCGTCTACCTGCCCCCAAATATCGCCGCCTATGTCGGGTCGGACCACGTGGCGATGCTCCTGGCCACGGGGCTGGCCGACGCTCAGGACACGGTGCTGGGCCTGGACATCGGCACCAACACCGAGATCAGCCTGGCCCACAGGGGCGCCATCTGGAGCTGCTCCACGGCGTCGGGACCGGCCTTCGAAGGAGCTCACATCCACGATGGGATGCGG